>CAMCLY010000001.1 GCA_945875805.1 uncultured Myxococcales bacterium
CCAAGCCTCACCACCTCATGAAATGCGAAAAGGGCACATGGCTACGCCATGTGCCCTTTTCGCATTTCGGGGGGTGTGGGGGGACTGGTCCCCCCACAAAAAAACATCATTGGTGTTGTGCAATCAACTCGTCGATTTGTTTGAGATCGCCCTGGCGTTCGATGATGTCTTTGGTGATGGTGAGTTTGTCGAGTTCCTGCATACCGGGGACGGCGTAGAGGTAAGGCATCATGGCGTTTTCGAGGATGCTTCTCAGACCGCGGGCACCGGATTCCTTTTTGATGCCCATCTGGGCGGCGCAATGCAGGGCTTCGTCGGTGAACTCGAGATCGACGCCGTCGATCTTGAACATCTTTCGGTACTGTTTGACGAGGGCGTTTCGGGGCTCGGTGAGGATCCGGATGAGGGCGTTTTCGTCGAGGGGGTGGAGGGTGGCGACGACGGGAAGTCGTCCGACGAGTTCGGGGATCATGCCGAATTTGAGCAGATCTTCGGGTTCGAGCATCTGGTAGAGGGAGGCGATATCGCGTTCAGATTTTTTCTGGACGCTGGCGTTGAACCCGATGGAGACGTTGCTCGTGCGGGCCTCAATGATGTCTTCGAGTCCGACGAATGCGCCGCCGCAAATGAAAAGAATGTTGGTCGTGTCGACGCGCAAGAATTCCTGTTGCGGGTGTTTTCGGCCGCCCTTGGGCGGCACGGCCGCCACGGTTCCTTCGATCAGTTTAAGCAGGGCCTGCTGTACGCCCTCGCCGGAGACGTCTCGCGTGATGGAGGGATTGGCGCTTTTGCGCGAAATTTTGTCGATTTCGTCGATGTAGATGATGCCGCGGCAGGCGCGTTCGATGTCGTTGTCGGCGGCATGCAGGAGATTGAGGACGACGTTTTCGACGTCATCGCCGACGTATCCGGCTTCGGTAAGACTGGTGGCGTCGGCCATGGCAAACGGCACGTCGAGGATCTTGGCGAGTGTTTGTGCCAGAAGGGTTTTACCGGTGCCGGTGGGACCGATGAGGAGAATGTTGGATTTGCCGAGTTCGACGCCGTCTTTGACGGGGCTGAGAATCCGTTTGTAGTGGTTGTGGACGGCCACGGAGAGGACTTTTTTGGCGTAGTCCTGTTCGATGATGTACTCGTCGAGCTTTGCCTTGATTTCCTTGGGTTTGGGCACGACGAGGTCGGGCATGGGACGCCCCCCCAAGCCGATCGAAGACACGTCGAGTGCTTCGGACACCTGGTGGTAAGCATCTTCAATGCACTGTTCGCAGATATAGACGTTTGCTCCGGCGATGAGCCGACGGGTGTCGGCCCGATCCCGGTCACAAAATGAACAACGCAGCACGACGCTCATGGATCGCGTTTCCTATGGTGTAGCCTGGGGCATATTTTCGGGATGGCCTTCTTTGGTACGACGGATGACCTCGTCGATGAGGCCGTATTTGACGGCTTCGTCGGCACTCATGATGTTGTCACGGTCGGTATCCTTTTCGATCTGCTCGACCGACTGGCCGGAGTGTCGGGAGAGGATCTCGTTGAGGATTCGGCGCATGCGCATGATTTCTTTGGCCTGGAGATCGATGTCGATGGCCTGGCCGGAAATGCCGCCGCCGGAGATGAGGGGCTGGTGAATGAGAATGCGGCTGTTGGGCAGGGAATACCGTTTTCCCTTGGTGCCGGAGCACAGAAGAACGGCGCCCATGCTGGCGGCCTGACCGATGCAAATCGTGGACACGGGGCAGCGCACGTGCTGGATCGTGTCATAGATGGCCATGCCGGCCGTCACGCTTCCACCGGGAGAATTGATGTAGATCTGGATGTCCTTTTCGGGATTTTCACTTTCGAGGAACAGCAGCTGGGCAATGATGCTGTTGGCCACCATGTCGGTCACCGCACTTCCCAAAATGACGATTCGGTCTTTGAGCAAACGGCTGAAAATATCCCAGGCTCGTTCGCCGCGATGCGTCTGCTCGATTACATTGGGGAAAAAGGTCATTTCGTCATCATCCTCCGAGTCGCACAGCGTCTCCTCGCATTTGCCGGAAATGCTCAAAATATCGAGCACGCTCCGGGACTGCAGTTCGCAGGGGGCGCTGATATCCATCCAATTGATCATAATACTATCTTAACCCTGGCCTCCGCCGCGTTCCGAGGCGGAGGCCGGCAAGGTCAGGGGTTAGCCCTGAGGTTTTTCGGCCTCTTCGGCCGTTTTCTTTTCTGCTTCGATTTCCTCCGCCGTCATGGGAGTGACGACGGCCGCATCCCGCACGATCTCCAACGCGCGATCGCGTTTGACCTGATCGCCGACGAACTGGGCGGCATTGTTTGTCTTCAGCCAGCGCTTGATCTGATCTTCAGACACATTGCCGAACCACTTGATCGCCTCTTTGAGCGTGTCTTCTTCAGAGACCTCGATTTTCTCGGCTTCCGCGATGGCGTTGAGAA
Organism: uncultured Myxococcales bacterium; assembly: GCA_945875805.1. Taxonomy (GTDB): domain Bacteria; phylum Myxococcota_A; class Bradymonadia; order UBA4248; family UBA4248; genus UBA4248. The sequence continues at coordinate 2,443 of CAMCLY010000001.1, forward strand.
TGATCTCGTTGTGGTAGTCGGTGCGATATTCGACGAGTTCGGATTCGCGGATGTTGTTCACGATGCGTTCGATGTACTCGTCACCGATCTGCTGGCGCGTGATTTGTTCGAGCTGGAGGCGGATGGCCTGAGCGGCGCGCGCACGGACATACATCTCGGGCATGTCGATGGGCGAGGATTCGCGAAGTTTTTCGCAAATCTTTTCGTCGATTTTATTTTTACGGGCATCCTCGCGTTCTTTGGTGAGGCGCTCGCGGACGACGGTCTTGAGACCGTCGAGGGTTTCGGCGTCACCGGTGTCGAGGGCAAACGCGTCGTCGAGTTCGGGCAGCACGCGCACCTTGATCTCGTTGACGACGCACGTGACGACGGGTTCGGCGTCGCCAATTTTGGCCGTCAGCTGGACGGGTTCGCCGACTTTGGCGCCGACGAGGCATTTTTCGAGTTCGACGTTGAGATCGCCACGGCCCACGGTGAGCGTGCGCTCGCCGGCATGGCAGAGCTTGGAGGCGGCGTCATTGGGCGCGCTCAGGGTGCATGTGACGACGTCGCCGTCCTGTACCTCGGTGCGGTCTTCGACGGGTTTGACGACCGCATGTCGCTGACGCATATTTTCCAACGCGCTGTCGATGTCTTCATCGGTCACGACGACGTCGGCCACTTTGACCTCGATGCCCTTGTATTCGCCGACTTTGACCTCGGGACGCACCTCGGCGTTCACGCGCGCGACCAGGCCGCCGTCGTCCGTTCTCGGCGTCACCACTTCGATTTCGCCCACGTGAAGGAGATTCTCGATCGACGAAATGGCCTCGCGTGCCACTTCCTGAATGACTTCACGGCGCGCATCCTCGGCGATGGAGGCTCCGGCACGGGCACGCACGACGCTCGCGGGCACCTTCCCCTTGCGGAAACCGTTGACCACCATCGTTTTACGTACCTGTTCCACCAGACGCGTTTCCGCGCGGCGAAGCGCCTCACCTTCTATCGTAAGGGTGATTTCTCGATTGACCTGACTTTTCTCGACGATCTCAAAACTCATGGATGAATCCTTAATAGTTGAAAACAAACCCAACTTCGGGCACGAACCGCCCGGCAGTTAAAGACGCAGGCTTTTAGTCACATCCCCTCATAGCGTCAAGATTTTTGCCTGATTCATGACCCCCCTCGCCCTTTTGTGACCCTATTTGCCCCAAGAATGCCCGCGAATGGTTGACATGGATTGAAATGAAGGCGTAAAAACACTCGCCCATTTTTGGGCGATTTCAAGGTTGGGCGCAACATTGCGTCAAAGCCAGGATGGGCCAGGATGAAGGGAAATGTTCCAGAACCGGTGCTGTTGCGCATGCCGATGTACATTCAGGCGCTCAAGCGCCTTATCCATGCGCAGCCCGAACGCAAAATGGTGAGTGCGACGTGGTTTGAAAACGACCTGCAGCTCAACGCCTCTCAGGTGCGAAAAGACCTCGCTTATTGCGGCCTGATGGGCCGTCCGAGGACGGGATTTGTCGCCCTGGAGCTCCTCGATGCCCTGGAACGCCTCGTGGGCTGGGACGAAACGCGCAAAGCCTTCCTCGTCGGGGCCGGACACCTGGGCGCGGCGCTTCTGGCGCACGAGCGCATCGTCTCCCACGGCGTGAAGGTCGTCGCCGCGTTTGACGCCGATCCCCAGAAAATCGGACGCGACTTTGTCGGCGTGCCGACGTATGACGTCGAGGAACTCCCAAGCCGCGTGCACGAATGCGGGGTGGATATCGGGATTATCGCGGTCCCCCAGGAGTTCGCGCAGCACGTGGCGGATCTGATGATCCGGGGCGGCGTGCGCGGAATCTGGAATTTTGCGCCGATCCGCCTCAGCGTGCCGGAGGGCATTCTGGTTCAGAACGAGGACATTTTTTCGTCGGTGGTGATGCTGAGCCGTCGCCTGGAGCCGAGACGTCGCGATCCCGCATAAAACCTGAGTGGCGGTGCGGGGGTCCGGGGCGCTCCCCGGCGAGGGGGGCTCGGCGTATGGGGGGCTCCGCTATTGCCTTCGGCAATACGCGCCGCCGTCGCGCTATCGGCCCGGGGCCGATACGCGCGACTTCTATCATGCCATGGGGTTCGGAGGCACCCAAAGCCGAGTGGGGGGACCCTTCCCCCACCCCAGAAACACCAGAACGTTTGATGAGAATATTGTGAGAAGGAGTTTTGTCTTTTTATAAGATAAAACAGAAATAGGTACGCAAAGGGTTGTCTTTTGCGAATGTAGGACTGCCAGGGAGAAGAAAATGCAGGACAACAGTGTAAACAACGAGACCGCATCGCGGGTTGACGCGATTATCGAGCGGATTGGGCGTCATCCCGACATGCTCGTGCCCGTGCTTCAAGCGGCGCAAGAAGAGTTCAAGTATCTGCCTCAGGATGTGATGATGAGCATCGCGCAGGGGCTGAACATTCCGCCCGCCAAGGTGTACGGGGTGGCGACGTTTTATGCGCACTTTACGCTCGAACCCAAGGGGCGTCACATCATCCGCTGTTGTGACGGGACGGCGTGTCACGTGAAGGGATCGATGGCGATTATGGATGCCATCCGCTCGCATCTGAACCTGAAGGAAGGCCAGAAAACGACGGCGGACGGGAATTTTTCGCTCGAAATCGTGTCGTGCCTTGGGGCGTGTGGTCTTGCGCCGGTCATGGTGCTCGACGAAAAAGTGCATGGGCAGTCGAACTCGAAGGACGCCCTCGAAATCATCAAGAGCTGTGAGGAGAAGTAGGCCATGACGACGAAACAGGAAACCTTGGAGAAGATTGCCGCGTCGTACCGCGCGTTTGAATCGAAGATTCAGCGTCGCGTGGTGGTTTGTGCGGGGACGGGGTGCATTGCGAACGGAAGCCTCGCGATTCGCGATGCGATCATCGAACACGCGAAGAAGGCGGGCCTTGATGTGGTCGTCGAGATGAGCGAGTCGCTGCCCGAAACGGCGCCGGCCGGGCGCGTGTACATGTCGCGGTCGGGGTGTCAGGGATTCTGCCAGCAGGGGCCGCTCGTGACGGTCGAGCCGGACGGCATTTTGTACTGCAAGGTCAATGTGTCTGATGCCGAGGAAATCGTGACGGAAACGCTCGTGGGGCATCGCACCATTCAGCGCCTTTTGTACCTCGATCCGGAATCCCAGGAACGCTTCGTGGGACAGAAGACGATTCCGTTCTATACGCGTCAGAAACGCACGGTGCTGGCGGAATGCGGCGTGATCGATCCGCACTGCATCTCGGAATACATCGCCCGCGGCGGTTATCTCCAGGCGCGTCGTGCCTACCTCGAAATGACGCCCAAAGAAATCTGTGACATGGTGCTCGAAAGCGGTCTGCGCGGTCGCGGCGGCGGCGGTTTCCCCACCGGTCGCAAGTGGCTGGCGGCACTCGCCGAAAACGGCCCCCGCAAATTCATCGTCTGCAACGCCGACGAAGGCGATCCGGGCGCATTCATGGATCGTTCGCTGATGGAAGGCGACCCGCACCGCGTCATCGAAGGGATGATGATTGCGGCGCGCGCGATTGGCGCCGAAGAAGGCGTCATGTATGTCCGCGCCGAATATCCTCTGGCCGTCGAACGCGTGCGCAAGGCCGTGGACGATGCCGTGGAAGCCGGCGTGCTGGGTGAACACATTTTTGGCACCGATCACAAGTTCACGATCCGCATCATGGAAGGCGCGGGCGCCTTTGTCTGCGGCGAAGAAACCGCACTTCTTGCCTCGGTCGAAGGCAACCGCGGCATGCCCAAACCCAAGCCGCCTTTCCCCGCACAGAAGGGCCTCTTCCAGTGCCCCACGATCATCAACAACGTCGAGACGCTGGGCACGGTGCCCCTCGTCATTCGCGACGGCGCCCAGGGATTCCGTGCCAACGGGACCGAGTCAAGCCCGGGCACAAAGACGTTTGCGTTGACGGGACACGTGCAGAACACGGGCCTTATCGAGGTGCCGTTCGGCACGACGCTGCGCGAAATCGTGTTCGGCGTGGGCGAAGGCGTGACCGATGACGACGGCAAACTCTGCAAGGACGGCTTCAAGTCCGTACAAATCGGCGGTCCCTCCGGCGGTTGCCTGACCGAGGAATACCTCGACCTGCCGATGGATTTTGACAACCTGCGCAAGGTGGGGGCCATGGTCGGTTCCGGCGGTCTCGTCGTGATGAACAAACAGACCTGCATGGTCCAGGTCGCCCGGTTCTTCATGCAGTTCACGCAGAACGAATCGTGCGGCAAATGCGTGCTTTGCCGCGAAGGCACCAAGCAGATGCTCGACTTGCTCGACCTCATCATCGAAGGCAAGGCCACGATGGAAACGCTCGACACCCTCGAAGCCCTCGCCGGCGCCATCCAGAAAGGTTCGCTCTGCGCCCTGGGCAAGACGGCTCCAAGCCCCGTCCTCTCGGTACTCAAGCATTTCCGCGCCGAAATGGTCGAACATATCGTCGACAAAAAATGCAAGACCCACAAGTGCCGCAAACTCTCGCCGTACGCGATCAATGCCGAGGCGTGCAAACGCTGTGGCATGTGCGCAAAGAAATGCCCCGTGGGCGCCATTACCGGCGACCGTAACGTCGGATTCACCATCAATGAAGATATCTGCATCAAATGCGGTGCGTGTAAGGCCAACTGCAAGTTTGGCGCTGTCGAAGGAGCCTAAGTCATGGAAAATACGAAACCGACAATGATCATCGATGGCCGTAGCTATCCCATCAACGGCGAAAAGACGGTGATTCAACTCGCGCGCAACAACGGGATCGACATTCCGTCGTTGTGCTATCACCCGAGTCTTTCGACGTTCGGCGCCTGCCGTATGTGTCTCGTCGAATGCGAGGGCATCGGCATCATTTCGAGTTGCACGCTCGCGCCGCGCGAGGGCATGGTCGTGAAGACTTCGACGGAAACGCTCCGTCACATGAAGAAAACGACGTTGCAGCTCCTTCTGGCCGACCACGACAACGAGTGCACCACGTGCCCCAAGAGCGGTCATTGCCGTCTGCAGGAACTCGCGCGCCGTTTTGCGGTCAACCGCAATCCGTTCCATCAGCTCAAGGAACGCCGTCCCCTCGACACGTCCTCCCCGTCGATCATTCGAGACAGCGGCAAATGCATTTTGTGCGGCAACTGCGTGCGCGCGTGCTCGGAATTCCAGGGCATCGGCGTGCTTGGCTTTACGGGCCGTGGGCAGTCCTCGGAAGTCAAACCGGCCTTCGGGCTTCCGCTGGGCCAGACGGACTGCGTCAACTGCGGTCAGTGTGCCTCCGTCTGCCCCGTGGGCGCGATCGTCTCGCACTCCTATAACGACGAAATCTGGGCGGCCATCAACGATCCCGACACGACAGTCGTCGCGCAAATTGCCCCCGCCGTCCGCGTCGCCATCGGCGAGGAATTTGGCCTCAAACCCGGAACCAACGCCATGGGCAAGATGGTGGCGGCCATGAAGAAAATCGGCTTTGACGCCGTCTATGACACGGCGTTTGCCGCCGATATCACGACGATCGAAGAAGCCACCGAAATCATCGGTCGCATCAAAAATGGCGGCAAACTCCCCGTCTTCACGTCGTGCTGCCCGGCATGGGTCAAATACGCCGAAGAATACGAACAGGACATGCTCGACAACCTTTCGAGCTGCAAGTCGCCTCAGGAAATGGGCGCCGCCGTCCTGCGCAAAATTCTGCCCGAAACCACCTTCCCCGGTATCGAACAGAAGAATCTGGTCGTCATTTCGGTCATGCCGTGCACGGCCAAGAAGTTTGAGGTCAACCGCGAGGAGTTCAGCCACGACGGCGTCAAGGACATCAATTACTCCATGACGACGATCGAACTCGCCGCCCTCATCCGCGAAGCGGGAATCGAGGATTTCGACACGCTTGAGGATGCTCCGTGCGACAACCCCTTCGGGCTCGAAACGGGCTCCGGCGTCATCTTCGGCGCCACCGGTGGGGTCACCGAAGCCGTCCTTCGTTATGCCGCCGAAAAACTCACCGGCAAAAAATCCGGCGACGTCAAATTCTATGACGTCCGCGGGGTCGAAGGGATTCGCGAGGCGTCGCTCACCGTCGCCGGGATTACCCTCAACCTTTGCCAGGTCCACAGTCTGGCCAATGCACGCAAGGTCTGCGAGGATATCCGGACGGGCAAAAAACAGTACCACGTCGTCGAAGTCATGGCCTGCCCCAACGGCTGCGTCAACGGTGGCGGGCAGCCCGCCACCCTCTACACCGACAAGGTCGTTCCCCTGCGCACCAAAGGCACGTATGCCCACGACGCCGAACTCGCCGTTCAGGCGCCTCAGGACAATAAGCCCTTGGCCGACATCTATGCCAAGTATCTGGGTGAGCCCAATAGCGAGGTGTGCCACCACTTGCTGCACACGCACTACACCAAACGTCCCAAATACACGAAGTAGGCGATGCACCGAACGGGGGAATTTCCCCCGCCAGTCGGCATGAAAAAAGCGGGGAAGCGGCCTTGGCCGCTTCCCCGCTTTTGGATTTGGGGTTTGCGCATGATGCGCAAACCGGGCGTTAGTTGACCTGGTTGCCCTGCGATGCCGGGACGATGATCGACACCTGGCGGCGGCCAAAACTCAGCCCCGTCGTCGGGTTGACGACGTCGATATAGGCTGTAAAGACCTGGGCCTTGTCGGTCGCTTCGACGCAGGAATCGTTCTGCGCAATGACGGTAAACGTCAGCTGGGCACCGGTCTTGCCGACCGAGGACGTGCCGGGGGCAAAATTGCTGAACCCGTTTTGATAGGTGGCTCCGCCCACCGACGTCGGCACGGCCACGGGGTTGCACGATTTTTCGGGTTCCTCCGGAGGCGCGATGTATTCGGTCGCCACCACCTGCTTGATGAAGCATTCGGTGCCGTACGGTTTGCCCGGAATGGACTCGCCGGCAATTCGGGTCGATACTTCATACGTGCCGTATTTGACGAGGGCATCGACGCCCTGGGAAATATACGTCGACACGCTGTCGCCCGTGCCCTTGTAACGCAAAATGCACTGGTCGGGCTTGCCATTGAGGGTTTGACCGCTTTCGCTCAGCGCGCCGAGACAACATTTGTTTGCGCCGCACGCCCCGTTAAACGCACACGCCGGGACGATCGCATTCGACTCTTTGGCCCACGTCGTCATCTGACCCATAGCGTCTGCGCTCCCCACATCGAGCGTGATCACGCGGATACCTTTGTTTTTGAGCTCAGGAAGCAACACGTTGGTGTAGTGGGGATTCGTGACATTGCTATTGTATGCGTCATTGTTATAGTCGTGCGACGTGATATCGGTGGCATGCACGACGACGGGAAGGGTGCCCGTGCGGAAATCGACGCCGCCCCACGTGTTCGGCGTATTCGTGCGAGCCGGCACGCTGCCGCCGTTCCAAGAAACGCCTGCCCCCGTGGCGATTTGGTACAGCGATTCCGCTCCGCTTTCCGGACCGTCTCCACCGTTACGTGTGGTAAACCACGGGCTCTTTGTATACCCTTGGACAATGGCCGCATCCGTCGACACCGCTCCCAACAGACGGAATGGAAGATCTCCGGCACTTGCGCTGCCATAGTTTGAGCTCCAATTTTTATTGACCGGGAAATCATCGAAATTCGTCAGCGCAAAGCCGCTATCGCTCACCATGCCGCGGACATTGTTGATGATGCCGGTGACATTATTTTTGACGTTATTAATGGTTCCTCCCATCGACCCCGTCGTGTCGACGTTGAACACAAGATCGAGTTTTGAAACCTGCGGTGTAAAGAGCAATAAGTCGTCTTTTTTGTCACCTCCAAACGGAAGTTCAAAATAAAATTCAAAAACATCCTGCACGCCCAGCGCCGGATCACACACAAGCGCCTGGGCATCGCTCACCGGCGATCCGTTGAGCAGACCGTGGTTCTTGGCGTATTCACCGGCGGCCAGTTCCGACGCATCGGGATAACCGTCGCCGTCGGTGTCGGGATTGGTGACGCCGGACACCCCGTTGCACGTGGGTTCGTGGGGATCGAGTACGCCGTCGGCGTCACAATCCGCATGCTGGAAACAATACCGTTTTGTCCCGCCGGGCATGGTGTACGTGAGGTCTTTCTCTTCCGCATCGGGGATCGTGTCGCCATCCGAATCGAGCGAGTATCGGTCATAATGCCCGTCTCCATCCGAATCCGAATACCCTTCGAGGACATCGGGAATCGTGTCGCCGTCCGAATCCGTGGACATATAATCGGGAATGGTGTCGCCGTCCGTATCCCAAGGATTTTCGGGGGTACCCGCCTCACACGGCACCCCATCGCACAAGCGCCCGGGCTGACCGTTTGACCCCATCAGACCGGCAATTTCCTCGACATCCGACATCATGTCGCCGTCGTTGTCCTCCGAACGATAGTCGGGAATCGTGTCGCCATCCGTATCGACGGGATTTTCGGGATCCGGGCCCACTTCCACGCTGTCCGGAATGCCGTTTCCGTCCGAGTCGAGACTCAGAAAATCGTACACGCCGTCGTCGTTTGAATCGATCGGCGCATTGTGCAAATCGCCGCCCGTCTGGCCTTCAATCGCATCCGGTATCGTGTCGCCGTCCGAGTCCAGATCCTCGCAATCCGGCGTTCCGTCCCCATCCGTGTCGACATCGCAACGATCATAATAGTCCGAAATCGTGTCGCCGTCCGTGTCACGGTCCGCCATGGCATTGGCAAAACACTTGCCTTCTTCGCAGACCCCCGATGCACAGCTCGCAAATTCGCCCGTACAATCGCCGCCCAACTCGACCTGCGTGATGCACTGCCCGGACTGGCACAACATCATGTTTCCACATTCCGACGTGCTCTTGCACGCATCCCCCGGAGCGCCTTCGCCCGTCCCCGTGGCCTGGCATTTTCCGTCCACACAAACGCCCGAACTGCACGGTTTTTCGGCGCTGCATGTCTCGACTTGCGCCGGAACGCACACCCCGGCCTCGCATTTTCCGGATGGGCATTCCGCATCTCGTTCGCAAGCCACCTCCGAGCCCCCATGCGCCTCGCATACGCCGTTCTTGCACACTTCGCCGTCCTTGCAGCCAGGCACACAAATCTTGTCATCCAATCCTTCCGGGCGAGGTATCGTGTCGCTCTCACATCCCAGAAATCCTACACTCGCCACTGCGGCTATCAACCAGGCATAATGTTTTCGTGTCATGGTAAACCTCCAATAAAATTTACGCGTTTCGCGCGTGGCAAAGCGCGCTTCGTTCAATTCAACGCCAAAAGATCATGGTGTCTTTTTTGCCGTGCGTCAATGAATACACGTCTTTTTAAGTGGGCGCGGCCCATTTGAATCTGACGCGATGTGGGTATGAGTGGGAGGGCGCGCCTTTGGGGGCAGGCCTCCGGCCATGCCCCCATGCGGCTTGCGTTCCCCGGGCTTGCGCCATGCGGCGCTACGCCCGGGGCCGGCGGCTATCGGCGTGGCCGATACGCCGCCGGTCCGCCTGGTAGGTGCGTCAAATACGAAAATCCCGCCTCACACGCACGTCGCTGTTCCGCATTCAGGGCGAGCAAATGTGCGGTTTCCACGTCAAACGCAAGAGCCAAAAATGCCCCCAAAAGAACCATGTTCGCACTGCGCGGGGCATTTTGTGACATCGCCAGGCTCGTGGCTGGAATCCCCAAACGACGTACCGAATCCGACACCGGATGTAGCGGTTCGACGCTGTCGCTGTCATACAGCGCCACGCCGTGTTCTGCGACCGACGGCACAAATTTGTCCCAGGCCGGCTGGTTCATCGCCACCAACACCGACGGGCGGTCGACGACCGGGGACGCAATGCGGCGCGCATCCATGCGCACAAAGCAGTTGGCCGCGCCGCCGCGCATTTCCGGGCCATACGACGGGATCCACGTCGCCTCATACCCGAGCGAAAGGGCGAGTTCGGCGACGCGATGACCAAACGTCATGACGCCCTGTCCGCCAAATCCCGCGCAACACAGGGACATCGGCAGTGGCAACTCACAATGTGCTCCGTGGCAAACTTCAACCGGTTTACACAGCGCCTCAAACGGCGCGCGCACGCGTTCGGGATCATAAGCGCTTGGGCGCTGACGCGCGCGTACCCAGTCTTCGCGCGAAATATCGCGCACGATGCCGGTCGGGAACGTGCGGATCATTTCCTGGGCCACCCGATCGCGCGCTTCGACCGGACTGCAGTGCCAGTTCGATGGACATGGACTCAGAATCTCGACAAAACTGTATCCGCGTCCCTGGCGCTGGTTGTCTATCGCGCGTTTCACCACGCGGCGTGCTTCGAGGATCTGGCGCTCCGTGCCAATGGCCACACGCGCGATAAAGGCAGGCCCGTCCAGACGGTCGAGAAGTTCGCACACGCGAATCGGCGCGCCGTGTTCCGCCTCACACCGTCCATGCGGGCATGTGACCGTCGTCTGGCCGCACAGCGTCGTCGGCGCCATTTGACCGCCGGTCATCCCAAAATTCGCGTTATTGATAAAAAGTACGGTGATATTCTCGCCGCGATTCGCCGCATGAAGCGCTTCCAGCAACCCAATCGAGGCCAGATCGCCGTCTCCCTGTGACGCAATGACCAACGCGTCCGGATTGGCACGCTTGATGGCCGTCGCCACCGCGCTCGCGCGGCCATGGGCCGCCAGCACATGGGAGATCGAAAGATACGAATCCGTCAGACCGCCACATCCCACCGGCGAAACCCAGATCGTTTCGGACGCCACGTCGGCGATCGCTTCGTCCACCCACTTTAAAATGTTGCCGTGACCGCATCCCGGGCAGAAATGCGTCTGCTCGGGGTGACTTGCTTTGCGGTATTCAGGCAGAAATGTCGTCGCCATCGCTCCTCGCGCGTGATGTTATGGGATGGCCTCGGCCAGTTTTGCAGACAAACTCGCGCATCCCGCTTTTTGCGGTGTGCCTTCCAAATCCGATTCACACACTCCGACCAGTTTCATCACCGCCGACTGATATTCGACGATGGTCGAGGTCAGGGTGTCGACGTCTTCCTGATGTTTGAGGTGTATGGCCGCAGCGCGCGCGCGATGAAAAAAACGATACGCCTGTTGCGCGGGTTCCAGATACCAGTCGTACATGGCGAGCAGTTCGTCCAGTTTGCCTTCTTTTTTGAGGGCTTCCTTGCACGCCACTTCATGGCTGTCCGACGCTTTGAAAAACATTTCCCCTGTCGCCGAGAGGCTTTTGACCCCTTCGTACAAATCGTTGAGATATTTTTCTTCGTCGCCTTCGGTTTGCATCAGGGTGTTGAGCGCGCCCGACGCTTCGGTGGCCGCCGTGATTTCGTTGCGAAGATTCTGGCACGCATCGACGGTGCCCACCGTTTGGCCAAACGCGGCCGCTGGACTCAAAAATAGGACGAGGCATCCTAAGTGGAAAAATTTCATCACTTCGTTCTCCTGTGGAGTGAATCGCATTTCTCTTTTTTAAAGATATAAAGAAGATTCCACCAATCCCATGTCGTGAAAGAGTTTGAGGAAGGAATGTTTTGACGCGAAACGCGCCGCATGCACCCAGAGTTTTTTTAACGAGGGATCGAGTTCTTCGTCGGCATGGGGAGCGCTCTGGGCGCTGATGGCGCGCATCATGTCGGCAATGGCGCGCAGGCGCGCGCAAAATGGGTCCCACTGCAACGAGACGCTGTGAATGCCCAGGCGAAGGGCGTTTCGGTCGACGTAGTTGTCGTTCGCGCGCCGCAGCCAGTCAAAGCCCACGCCGTCTTCCAGCAGGATCTGTTGTAACGTGCGCGTGAGGATTTCCTTAGGGGGCTGGCGGTTTGCGCACGATTCCGGCGAAATTTCGAGGTCTTCGATATCGGTGACGGCGTCAAAAATCTGCGCCATGAGGCGCGCGTGATCGGCCCACGAAAACTTTGGGAATTCGTTGCACGCGCTGGCGTAGTCCAGGACGGTTTCGACCGAGGTGCGACGCTCGACATGCCACAGTCGCAGGGCGGCCGCGTACCAGGCAAACGCCTCCGCCAGCTGGGCCAGATCGTCTTCGGTGGGCCTGGCATGACCGGGGATCCGAGGGGGGACGGCTTCCTGCAAGGCGTCCGTCACCCCTGCATGGCTTGGCGCGCCCATGGCCTGCGCGGCCGCCACATCCGCCTTGAGCGCATACACCTCGACTTCGAGCGAGACGATGGCTTCGCGCACATCGCCATGAAGTGCTTCGCAAATCGCGTCGAGATCAAAAAAGACGGCGTCGGCACAGCCTTTTGCGTCCGGATCGTCGCCGCAGGCGTCGAACGTGTCGCGCGGGGCAAACGCGTTGAGAAGTCCGCAACACGACAGCCCAAGGGCCCCGGCGCGTTCGCGCGCCGCGGCAAACAGCGTGCCGTCGCCAAGCGATACGATTCCCTTTAGCCCCTGGATCACGCCGTCACCGAGCGTTTCCTCGATTTGGGCCCGCATCGACACCCCGGGGGTCGGCAGACACAGGCAGTACGCCGTTTCGACCCCGTGCGCGCCAAGCGCGGGCAAGAACTCGCGCTCCACATATTCGCGGTACGTGGCGTCCGAGATGACCAGGACGCCGCCTTCCGGCCACAATTGTCGCAACAGGGCGTCAAAATGGGCGCGAATTCCCGACTGATAGGCCAACACTACGCCTTCACATGAGGCAAGGTGTTTTTGGAGAAATTCGGTGATTTGCATGTTCCCCTCAAAACGCTGGGCTTCGGTGGTCACGGCCACATTTTGTGTACGCGTGACCACACAAAGAGGTTTGCCAAGACGTCTGCTTCTACCCTCGAAACGCAACGGTTGTCGAACTTTTCGCATTTAAAAAAAAGCCGCGCGTATTGGCCCGTGGGGCCAATAGCGCGGCAGCGAGTCGTATCGCGGGCGCACGGCGCCGCGATAGACGAGCGCCATGCCCATGACGAGGGTCAAAAAAAAGGCCGCGCGGATTGACCGCACGACCTTTTGAACACGGGTTATTGGGGCTTTGCGTTATGCGCGACGCTGAACACCGCAGAGCTTGGAGAGGCCCCAGGCGATGAACATGCTGCCCAGGGAGAGAAGGGCGCCGAGTTTGGCCGCGTCTTTGGTAGTGCCGTCGGGGAAGGCCACGCCGGCCACAAAGAGGGCGACGGTGAAGCCGATGCCGGCTGCGGATCCGAGGACGAGGAGGTCTTTGTAGCTCATGCCTTCGGGCAGACCCAGGACTTTGCCGGAAATGCCGCCGAAGGTGAAGATGCCGAGCATTTTGCCGATGATGAGGGCAAGGGCAACGCAGGCCGTGGGGAAGCCGATCGTCGTGAAGGCGACGCCGGCGCTGGCCCAGCCAAAGAGGCCAAGGATGATTTCGGTCGGCACATAGAAGGCGGTCTGGAGTTTGTTGAGCGCGTCGTCTTTGCCGCGTTCGTCGTCGGAATGGACGCCGTCGTCCTCGGCAGCGTGGGGCATGCACACGACGATGGGGATGAAGCCCAGGGAGCTGTGGATGCCGGCATAGCCAAAGAGGAGCCAGGACAGAAGCATGAGGATGAAGTAGGGAACCCAGCTGTTCCAGTTGAGCTTCTTGTTGAAGAGGAAGTAGCCGATCGCCATGAGAACGGCCACGCCGCCGAGTCCGAGGACCGTGTTCCAGCCAAACCCGGATCCAAAGGCGACCGCGATGATGACGAGGCCCACGGCGTCGTCGGCAATGGCGAGGAGGAGGAGGAACGGCACCGCCGGATGTCTGCCGCCGAAAATGATGCGCGCGATCATCGCGCTGAACGCAATGTCTGTTGCCGTGGGGACGGCCCAGCCATGCATTAGATCGTTGGGCGTGCCGGTGTGCATCTCATAGCCGAACGTCCCGTGGAACAGGAACGCAATGAGCAGATAGACGCCGATGGGGCCGAGCACGCCGCCTGCGGTGGCAATGAGCGGGGTCGCGGCTTGTTTGGGGTTGTGAAGGGCTCCGCCGGGGAACGTCGATTCAAAGACTTCTTTGCCGGCCGCCATAAAGAAGAAGGCCATCAAAAAGTCATTGATGAAAAAGTGAAGGTCAAAATGCTTCAACCCACTCCCGTCGCCAATATCGGTGCCATAGATCGGGTTGTCCATGAAGCCAAAATGGGCATGCAGGATGGTGTGATAGATGTGATTTGCCGACTCACCGCAGTTTGCCCAGACAAGGGCGATGACCGCACCAATGACGAGCAGCAGGGAGTTGTCGAGCAAAAATTTCCAGGCTCTTTTCATGCTCCTACCTAACGTAAAAAGGGTTAAAAACAGCGGAATACCGCTCTACAGAAAACGCTTTATTGTCTTTTTTCTTCCATTGCCCTGTAAATGGACCCCACTCTGAATGGCGCGGGGATGGTGGCGTGTGGATGCGAGAAAACAAAAGGTAAAAAAAAAGGCGAACGATGAAATCATCATTCGCCGATAGATCATACGCTTAAAAAGCCAGTGCTCGGACTCGAACCGAGGACCTGCGCATTACGAATGCGCCGCTCTACCAACTGAGCTACACTGGCAAAAATCAGCCATTAAAAAAGCCAGTGCTCGGACTCGAACCGAGGACCTGCGCATTACGAATGCGCCGCTCTACCAACTGAGCTACACTGGCGAGTCTTCATGCAAATTCATCGCATGAATCGCGCGCCTTATAACAACGGCCAAACGGTGCGTCAAGTGGATTTTGTACGAGATTCAAAAAGCGGTGCAATGGTTCCGACGTTCTCGTGAAACCACGTCAGGGGTGGATCCTGCATGGCGCCGAACCGGCAAAAATAGTTGTATCCCGCGCGGGCGAGTTTTTCTACCGCGTCCGGAGGAAGCGGCCTGGCCGTGGCGAGGGCCTGCGCGCGGGGAGACAGAGCGCGTGCGGCCTGGATGGCGTCGGTCACGGGGTAAATGTTGAGCGTTCGCGGGGCAAAAATGGGCGCGAAGGGCGCCTCTTCCGGGTGAATGACGATGGCGTCGCCGTTTTGGTGGGCGCGCAGGACAAGACATCCGTCGAGTTCTGCCATGCTCAGGGCACTGTTTTTTTGCGCCCGGCTGCCGAGGTCTGGCGCGCATGCCGGAAGGTTTATGGCGATCTCGTCGAGGGCATCGGCGAGACGGTGTGCTCCTTCCATAATTTCATCCCGGCTGCACTCTGCAAAGAGAAATCGTGGCGACAGACACCCCGACTGATCCCAGAGCGAGAGATCCAGAGCCATCTGGCGCGCCCGGTCCTGGGTGAGGGTTTCTCCGCGCATGAGGATCATGGCCGAAACGCGATGCCCGTGGGCCACCAATGCCGGGCGCCGTTCGGGAACGATGCGGTCGATCATGGCGCGGTAGCGCGCGATGGTCTCGTCCGAACCGGAGACGATGACGAGGTCGTGCGCCCGGCACAGCGATTCGAGTTCGGTCTCCTCGTGGGTCGGCGGGGCGATGGCTATTCTGGAATCGAGTGCCGGAAACGTCCGTGTCAGACATTCGCGCCAGGCGTCAAACATCAAAGCCTGCTGTCGTGCCGGGCGAATCGTGACGGACACGGGCATGGTCAGCAGAAGCATGGCGTCCTGGAACGATGCGCACGGCACGGTCGAGGCCGTCACAAGGAGAACGCGTCGCGCGCAAGGATTCGCGCCGGCGCGCCGACGCGCTTCGTCCGAGGCGCCAAAATCACACCAGACTTCAAGGGCTACGCGCGCGGCTTCTCGCGTCATGCCCGGAATTTCCCGGGTAAAAAAACATTCAAATTCGTCTGCGCGCCAGTGCGCAAACATTCGAGAAAAGCCCCACCGGACCGACTCCGCGCCATACATGGGGGTATGGCGCACCGCCAGTTCGGTGATCTCGTCAAAAAAAGCGTTACGTGCCGCTAAAGGAAACATCATCAATGCGCAAACTCGGGATGCGAGAGGACGCGTCCGTGCGAGGATCGTTGCCGACTTCGTTCAGACGGTGCATCACATCCATAAAATTCCCTGTGACGTTCATTTCCGAAACATGCGTCGTCAACTCGCCGTGTTCGATGGCGACCCCGACAATGCCATACGAAAAGTCGCCGCGCACGGTGTCCTGATTGCCGCCCAAAAATGAAATGACATAGACGCCGTCCTGGACGTCGCGAATCATCTCGTCGAGACCGCGCGCGCCGGGGGTGAGCACGAGGTTGGTTTGTTCTCCGGTCGTCGCGTCGAGACCGAGTTTGCGCGCCGAATAGTTGTCCAGATAATACTGGGTCAGCACGCCGTGGTCGAATATGGCTCGCGGTTGGGTCGCCATGCCCTCGCCGTCATACAGACGCGAGCGCATTCCGCGCACCAGATGCGGCGAGTCGTGAAGATCAAAAAGTTTGGACGCCACGGTCTGGCCGATTTTGCCTTCAAAGTAAGACTGTCGGTTGACGAGGGCGTTGCCAAACGCCGGAATGATGAATCGACCGACAAATTGTCCCGCACACCGTCTGTCGAGGATAAGCGTGCGTCGGCCCGAGGCGATTTTCTTTTGATCCGTTTTTAGGGCGATATAACGCGCAGCATCGGCGGCCTGCACTTCAAACGGTTCCATGTCGGAGGCATGCTTCGCCTGGGAATAGCCGTATTCCGAGATTTTTTTCTCGCCATTGCCGACGACGTATTCACACATGCTCATGGCGAGCGTGGTCTTTCGTGAACCGTAGAATCCGTTGGACGTCGCGCTGAAGGATTCATTGACCGTTGCCCCAAAAGAAATCGTCGTGTCGATGGGCGAAATGTCCTTGCGCGCAAGCGCAACGTCCTCAAACTGACGACATTTTTGGACGAGATCGTCGGGGCGAAGCGCCGCCACGGCTTCGTCGTATTGTTCGAGGTCGAGTTCGGCGCGTCCCGTATACCGCGAAGGATCGGCCAGACCGCGCGCAGGATCGCGTTCGAGAAGACGCGTCATGGCGATGCCTTTGCCAATAAACGCGTCGACGCTTTCGTCGCGAAGATCGGACGTCGTGTAGACGCCGTATTTGCCATCGACAAAAAGACGAAGAACCAGGGAGGACTGACCCGCACTCGAAAGCGTGTCCACCTTGGATTTGCGCCACTGCGCCTCGACATCCTGACTGCGAGCCACGGAGGCATAGACCGCGTCCGCCCCCTGCTTCTGGGCAACTTCAATGGCGCGTGAGGCGATATCCTTAAATTCTGCCATGATCAGTGACCTCCCACGGTGATGGATGAAACGAGAACCGACGGCATCCCCAACGAAACGGGCACACTCTGGCCGTCCTTGCCGCACGTCCAGCCGCCTTTGTGACGCTGGAAATCGTTGGCCACCATCGTGATCTTCGACAGCGTGTCTGGACCGTTGCCAATGATGTTGACGTCCTTGATCGGCGCGGTAATCTTGCCGTCCTCAATGAGAAATCCGTTTTTGACATAGAACGTGTAGTCGCCCGGACCGATGTAAACCTGGCCGTTCGTAAACGTGCGACAATAGACGCCGTACTTGATCCCGCGGATGAGTTCCTCAAACTCGTGCGTGCCGTTATCCATACACGTGACGCGCATGCGCGGTTTCGGATAAAACTTGTAGGACTCGCGGCGTCCGTTGCCGGTCGGCGCCACCCCATAAAATCGCGCGCTGATCTTGTCGTGCAGGTAACTCCTGAGCACGCCGTTCTCGACCAGAACCGTCTTTTGACCCGGGGTGCCCTCGTCATCGACGTTGAGCGCGCCCCGCGATTTTTCAAAAAGACCAGAGTCGTAAATCGTCACTTCGTCCGACGCCACTCTCTGGTTCATCTTCGTCGCAAAAATGCTCGCTTCCTTGCGGTTAAAATCGGCTTCAAGTCCATGACCGATCGCTTCGTGGAGTAAAATCCCGCTCGCTCCGGCCCCGAGAACGACAGGCCATTCCCCACCTTTGGGTTTGACCGCTTCAAACAAAATGCGCGTGTCGGCAATCGCCTCGTCGATCATCTCCTCCACGCGTTCCGGCGTGATGGCTTCAAAACTGTCCAGATCCGCAAAATTGCTGCCGTTGGACTGAATTTCCTCACCATGCTTGATGACCGTGTTCATCCTGAGGCTGTAGTACGGTTTGTTGTCAAATGCGTCGATCCCGTCGGACGTGTTGACCATCGTCGTGCGCTGTTGCCACGAGATCGTCACCTGAACCTGGATGATCTCGGGATCTTTGGCGCGCGCTTTGGCATCGATCGTCTGGAGTAACGATACCGCCCGCGTCACGTCGAGCGCATCCCAGTCAATGGCGAGATCGTAATACCGCTTGAACTCCAGAGACTCGCGCCGACGGATGTCCGAGGCGCGGACGCCAGGCGCGATGGCCGCCGCCGCATCCGCCGCCGCCAGCAGATCTTCGGGCAAAAACGATTCGGAATAGCCATATCCCGCCTGTTCGCCGCATACACAGCGCACCCCCATCCCCAGCTCGACGCCGGAATACGCCTGCGTCACCTTGCCATCCAGCAACGCCACCGTCCCCCTGCGCGTGTGCTCAAAAAATAACTCGCCCCAATCTCCGCCGCGCGACAGCGCACGGCCAAGAACGCGATCGATCACGTCTCGCGTTATCCCGAACTTTGAGGCAAAATAATCGCTGACGGGCGCCGACGCGGCGCCCTGAGATGGGTTCATCAATACCTCCTTGGGTGAGGCCGCACAGCCAACCAGCGAGGCCCCGGCGGCCGCAAGGGCGCCCGTCGCAAGAAATTGACGGCGAGTCCAGTTCATCGGGTTTCTCCTTCGATAGGGGACGGCCAATGCCGCCGAGTTCTCATGTTGAGTAGCCTGAAAAAAAAAGGCGCGGCGTATCGAGGCCCATGGCCGAGATAGCCGCGCCCGCAAGCCCGTATCCGACAGGATAGGGCGCGTCCAAACCCTCAAAGACCGCCGCGTATCTTCCACGCACCGTCTTCCTTGACGAGCGTCATACGGTTCGTGTCATTTTTGGATTGCCAGTACGATTGCCCCGCCACTTCATAGCGGAAATTCCAGATGTACTGATAGTCGACGTAGTATTCCATGCCCTCGTGCGTCAGTTGCTTGATTTGAATGATAAAACGAATATCCTTTACGGATTGCACGAGATAGTCGTTAAATATTTCATCAAGACGTTCGTTGCCATAATCATCGGTCAGATCGTCGGTCGTCGATGCGTTCTCGTAGTATTCCTTGGAAATCATCGAACGCAACGTGGCCACGTCCTTTTGGGCCATCGCATCGCGGTATTTTTGCACCGTCCGGAGTATCTCGACGTGGGGATCCTCGTCGGGGATTTGCGACGCCTCATCAATGGAAAAATAATACGGTTGTCCGAAATCGCTCGTCTCGAGCATGCTCGCTCCGCATCCCGAAAGACTTATGGCGAGTGCGGCGGCGATGAAAAGTGTTTTGAGTTTGACGACCATGTTTTTTCCACGGGTTCAGGATATGTCAAAAAACGGGGCGTATTAAGTGCGATCGACGCGCAAATGCAAGTTTTTTACGTTCGCCGCCGACATGGCACGCACACGTAAGGAAATAGAATTTGGGCGGGCATTATTCCGACCGGTCGCCGCCTCATGAAACGTGAAAAGGCCACGCAGCATGACACCGCGCGGCCCTTCTCCCGCATCTCAGGGAAAAATCCCAAAACCATGAACGCTTAGGCAATCGCGCTGACGGGCTCCAGGGTGGCCACCATCGTTTCGGCCTGGTGAAGCATCGCGTCGTCGTCGACGTCCTGCCAACGCAAATCGCCAATATCCTGGACGGCCATCCGACCGGTCTGCATCAGCGTGGCTATCCCTTCAGACAGCGAGCAGTCGTCCGATGACGAAAGATTACGCGCCTGCTCAAGCGCCTGGAAAAGCGCCGGCGTGCAGATGAAAAGCCCCGTGTCCACCGCGTTAAATTCGCCGATGTTTTTGCCAATCGATGCCACTCGCCCATCCCTGACCAGCACCTTCGTCGCATCGTCCATGTCAAACACCTCGTCGAGCTTGTAATCCACACACAGCAACGCCCCGTCTTTGGGCGGAATCGTGCGCGCCGCACGTTCGAGCATCTCAGGGTCAAAAATGTGATCCGCCATCGTCAGGATAAAATTGCCGCGGACCGCAGAACGCGCACACAACACGCTCAGACCGTTCGACTTGCGATATTCAGGGTTGAACACAAACGTTACACGCACGGGGATGTGACGGCAGTCCTCGCGGAGCGTCGACTCCAGAATCGGCGCGTGATAACCGGTCACCACGATGACCTCCTCAATCCCGCAATCCGCAAGATGCTGGATGTTGCGCTGGATAAGACTCATACCACCCACGAGCTTGAGGGGCTTGATGTCCTCGGATGTCTTTGCCAGCCTGCTGCCAAGACCCGCCGCAAGAATGACCGCCTGTTTCGGCGTGTCGTCGGCAAATGAAAGAAGACGGTTGGCTTTCGTGAGTTCTAACATGGAAATGCCTCATCCATTGCGAGCGCATTCGCGCCCTATCTATATCAAATTCTTAAATCCAGAAATTCTGCGACCAGAACCGCGGAGAACAACCCCCGCACGGAATGCGTCCGGCCCGGTCGGCCAGGCCCCTATGTCAATAATCGCGCCAGATCGCCTGTTGGGCAAAATTTTTTTTAAACCTTCCACCACATCCTCACGAACCTTATGCTCAGTGGAAAGCCGCATTTCTTTGGGCTGGTGGGGGAAGTGTCCCCCCAACGCCGCTATTTGCCTGCGGCAAATACGCGTCGCCCCCCTCGCCTCTCCCCCCGGCCCCCTCTCCAGCGGAGAGGGGGAGAAACGCGTCACCCGGGGGCTCGTCTCAAAAAGCCATCGAGCCATAAACCAAATCCCAGAGGGCGGATACAAAAAGGGCGACCCTTTGGGCCGCCCTTAAAAGTGTCACCTGCTTGCGCCGGTTTGAAAAAAAGTGGAGTACTATTTATCCTCTTCGGCGTAGTAGTCCAGACCGAGGTGCGTGATCAGCTCTTCGCCCATGATGTAACGAAGCGTGTTCTTGTACTTCGTCTTCTGGATGAAGAGATCGTGCTCCGGATAAAGACCTTCGCGGCACTGCGGGCTCTTGAAGAAGAAGGACAGCCATTCCTGGATGCCATAAAAACCACAGCGTTGCGCCAGATCCATCGAAAGCGCAATGTCAAGCGCGACGGGAGCCGCAAGAATGGAGTCACGGCAGAGGAAGTTGATCTTGATCTGCATCGGATAGCCAAGCCAGCCAAAAATATCGATGTTGTCCCAGCCTTCTTTGGCATCACCGCGAGGCGGATAATACTCAATGCGGACTTTGTGATAGTACTTGCTGTAAAGATCCGGGAAGGTCTTGCCGTCGAGAATGTGCTCGATAACCGAAAGTTTGGACACTTCCTTGGTCTTGAACGAACCCGGATCGTCGAGAACTTCGCCGTCGCGGTTGCCGAGAATGTTCGTCGAAAACCAGCCGTTGAGACCAAGACAACGGGCGCGAAGTCCAGGCGCGACGATCGTCTTCATCAGCGTCTGGCCCGTCTTGAAGTCTTTGCCCATGATGGCGACTTTTTCGCGTTTGGACAGCTCGACGATCGCGGGAATGTCCACCGTCAGGTTCGGGGCTCCGTTGGCATAAGGCACACCGCTCGAAATCGCCGCATACGCATAAATCATCGACGGAGAAATACGAGGATCGTTGTCCTTCATCGCTTTTTCAAGCGCCGCCACGCTCTGGTGGCATTCCTCGCACGGCGTGTAGCATTCCGTCGAACCACACCAAAGCATCAACAGACGATCACAGCCATTGTCGGCTTTGAACTTCGCAATGTCGTCCTTCACCATCTGGACGAGATCCCACTTCGTCGGCGCCGATTTCGCGTGCTTGACTTCGAGATTGTGGCAGTAGTTGTGATCAAATACCGCGTCCATCGGCTTGATCGCTTCCAACTGCGCACGGATCGGATCGAGATGCTTGTCTTCGAGAACGCCAGAGCGTTTGCATACTTCGTACGCATTCTCACCATGGATGTCCCACGCCCCAAAAACGATGTCCTTGAGCTCCGTAAGCGGGACAAAATCCTTGATAAGGGGATTGCGGTTTTCCGTCCGTTTGCCAAGGCGGATGCGTCCCATCTGTGTCACGGAGCCAATCGGAAGCCCGTTGCCCGCCAACACGTCAAACACGCCGGCGATCATCGTCGTCGACACCGCACCAAGACCCGGAATGAGAATACCCAATTTGCCATTTGCTGGTTTGACTGTTACTGCCATTGTCTTCTATGCCTTATAAAATAATGGTGCCCCGAAAAGTTCGGGGCGAGGAACCTGACACATCGTAACGTGCGATGCGCGGTAAACAAACTGGCGGTTGCGTCTAGCAAATTTTAGTCCAAGTTTCGATAAAACGTTTTTTTGCCGCGAGGCGCGCCCCCGTGACTATTTTTAACGCTTTAAAGGCCATTTTCGAGTATCACCGCCTCCGCGCGTCCTCTTCTGGATGCTATCATTATAATAATGTCTGCGATCCGGGATCGGCGTACACACCGTTTCGCAGAAATTAGCACGTGTCTCGTCGCCGGTGTCCATGGAAGTGTTGGTGTCGATGTCTGCCCCCGCTGTATCCCCTGTTCTCCAGAGTGCGTCAGGTGAACGCTCATTGCCAAAGTCTGACGACCGCCTGACGGTCGTCCCCGTCGGAACCCCGACGTCGCCATTTTATGTCTATATCTATGCGGACGTCCTCGACGAACTGCGTTTTAACGCGACTTCCCGCGCCGCGCGCGGGATGCTTCTGGGGGCCTTTCATCCCTTTTTTGTCTTCGGGCCAATCGCGTTCGATGACAAAACATCCGACGGGCAGGGAAAAATCACTCCCCAAACGGATAATCCTCCCCCCACTGTGGATAAAACACAGGACACCCCCGCGAACGACATTCCTGCCGAAAAAAAACTTCCCACCTGCAACGGCTATGTCGAAATCACCGCGTTCAGGGATGTCTTTTCGACTTCCGACGCCTTGGATTACGCCGGTTATCTGCGGCGTATCCGCAATTTCAGAACCTCCGACACCGACGAGGTCGTCCTGGGCGCTGTGGCCATGGGGCAGGGCGTCTCGGAGCTCTCGCTCGAAGACCTCATGCTCCAGAGAAGCTATTTTGCCAGACCCTACCAGGTCGCTCTCTTTGTCGATTCCGACCAGGAGGCGCCATGTCTTTACTGGCTCGATGAGGACGGCAATTTCGTTCGGACGGGATATTTTGTCGTCACCGCACGCGACAATCCCGATTCCCGCGAGACCAACCCATAAAATCTCTTCTCCGTGCCTTCAATGGGCTCCCACCTCTTTTAACCCTCACGGATAAGCGAGATGTGATACCCAATGTTCTGGCCAAAATCTGAGCCCGCCATCAAAGCGCACACCAGAACGCAAGCTGCCGTCAGAAATGAGAACACCGCGTTCAAGCCGTTGTCACGTCTCGTTTACAGGTATATACAGCAGGTCTTCAATTCTCAGAGGTGCTTTTGCCGGCACCGACGTTTCAAATAAACAAAAACTCATAGAGTAACCATGACAGAAATCATCGATGTATACGCGCGCGAAATTCTCGATTCCCGTGGCAACCCGACCATAGAAGTCGATGTCACTTTGGCCGACGGCTCCAAAGGACGCGCCAGCGTGCCGTCCGGTGTTTCGACCGGGATTCATGAAGCCGTCGAACTGCGCGACAAGGACATCAAGCGTTACGGCGGAAAAGGCGTACACAAAGCCGTCGAAAGCATACGAAACATCATTGCTCCGGAGATCAACGGCATCGACGCGACCGAACAGGATCTCATCGACCGCATGATGTGCCACCTGGATGACACCGAAAACAAAGCCATGCTCGGGGCCAATGCCATCCTCGCCGTTTCCCTGTCGGTCGCCAAGGCGGCCGCCGAGAGCCTCGAAATGCCCCTTTACCGTTACCTGGGCGGCGTGCAGGCAAACAGTCTGCCCGTCCCACTGTGCAGCCTTATCACGGGCGGACCGCATGTCGACAACGACCTCGACATTCAGGAGTTCGCCATCGCGCCCGTCGGGTTGCCGACGTTTTCGGAGGCCATCCGCGCTTCAAGCGAAGTCGCTCACGCCATGCGGACCATCCTCCACGAAAAGGGACTCTCCACCGCCGTCGTCGACGAGGGCGGGTTCGCCCCTCAGATCGCCCATGCCGCCGAAGCCCTCGACCTCATCATGGCCGCCATCACCAAGGTCGGTTACGTGCCGGGCAAAGAATTTTTCATTTCCATGGATTGCGCCGCCAGCGAATTCTATTGCCCCAACGACAAGGTTTATGAATTGCGCGGCGAAGGGCTCTCGCTCAAAAGCGACCAGCTCGCGGACTTCTATGACGGAATCTTTAAAAATTATCCCATTTTTGCCGTCGAAGACCCGTTCGAGCAAAATGACTGGAACGCATGGCGCGCTTATGCCGCCAGACACGAGGACATCCACGTGCTGGGCGATGACCTCTTCGTCACCAGCGCGCGCCTTCTGCAACGGGGCATAGACCTCAACGCCGCCAACGGAATCGTCATCAAACCCAATCAGATCGGAACCCTCACCGAGGCCCTTGAGGCCGTCCGCATCGCTCAGAGAAACGGCCTCATCACCGTGATCAGTCACCGTGCCGGCGAGACCGAGGACACCTTCATCGCCGACTTGTGCGTCGCCACCAACAGCCGGATCCTCAAAACCGGCGGTATCGCGCGCTCCGAACGCGTCGCCAAATACAACCAGCTCCTGCGTATCGAAGAAGCACTGGGCGACGATGCCCACTATGTCTCGCATTTCGCCAGACGCCCAAAAATCATCGGGCGGTAAAATATCATGTCCTCGGAGTCCGCGTTGAACAGTTCCCCAGTCCATGCGGAGGGCGATGCCCAAAATGCATCGGCCCCCACAAATTCAGGGCAATGCCCCATGGACGAAAACATCCCTGTGGATGATTCGATCAGTCCGTGGCCGTGCATCCAGATGGCACAATACCCCGTGGCAGACGACTGGGACGACGCGTTCCCGCTCGAACGCCTCTCCGGGTTTCAGTACGACCATATCAAAAATGCCGTGCACGCCCTGTTTCTCTCGCCCGCACTCGCAAAAACGTACGCGCAGTTGCGCGACTTTGCGTTTCAGCAGGGCGCATTCTCTAACGCCAACCGAATCGATCTCGAGTTTTTTCACAACATCCTCACCCACGACTACCCATTCATTACCGGCAACAAACAGATCGAAATTCGCGCCGCATTTCAGATCGATTCCAAAAAGGCCCGTGGCATGGGACACCTGCGCGCATCCCATTTCGGTCTTTATCGCGTCGGCGTCAGCGGTATGGGGTTTGCCGAACTGCACAGCCTGCTCGACGACGGCATCTGGCGCGCTTTCTTCGGGTTGGGCGAATGTCCAACCACCGGCAGCGTCGTGTTTTGCCGACTCATGCCCGTCGGATTCGTCCCCAGATCCCTGGCCTATTCTGTCGTCGAACCCTGGGAAACCGTCGTCCCCGATCACGTCGATCACGTCGTCGCCATGTTTCGCAGGCAGTTTGACCTCTTCCGGACGCGCTTCCCAAAGGCCACCGTCAAGGCGTTTCTCAAGGCTTCCGCCTATCCCCTCTACGAATACATCGAGTCCTGTGAATTGCGCGCCGTCCTACAGAAACAGCTCGACACGGTAGACGACGAGTTGCACGCCACCACCACCACGCTCATTTTTCCCGACGTCTCGCAAATGCCCAAAATCGACGCCCTCCCTCTCGCCTCTCCTGTCAAAGACCTCCAAGGCGTCGTGCAGAACCTCGCCACCGCCCCCATTTTCCAAGACGATGCACTTCCGGAAACCCTGCGCGAAGCCATCCTCTCCCGCGAAAAACGCGCCCTCGAAATCACGACGTTTGCTCGACAAGCCGGAGCCAAATATGTCGAAGAATGCATTCAATCATTGCCAAAACGCACAAAGATTATTCAAAAAATTCGCATCCTCGACGAAAATGAGATGTATCGTGCCCTTCGACACTTGTTCTTGAGATGAGGCCGCGCCACGCGATTTTCTTGTCACTGCGCGGCAAGGGTGGTAGGAGAAAGCGCCCGTTGTCGGGCGTTTTTTTGAACTCTAAGCTGTTTGTAGGAGAAGCAAAATGGCAAAACCCGTAGTAGATACAAGCGTTTGTGTGGGATGTGGTTCGTGTGAAGCGGGATGTCCCGCCGAAGCCATCAAAGTCAGCGATGACGGCGTGGCCGTGATCGATGCCGACGCCTGCGTCGAATGCCTCGCATGCATCGACAACTGTCCCGCCGGCGCCATCTCTGAAGGCGAATAGTTTTTTTTGTGGGGGGACGATGTCCCCCCACCCCCCCCCGAAATGCGAAAGCGCCCACGCGGCTTTGCCGCGCGGGCGCTTTCGCATTTCATGAGGGGAGCAAGGTCTGAGGAATATTGGGGCTCTTGGTGATCGAACTCGCTTTTTGGGGCCGTATGACGAAGGAAATCAAGGGATCCTTGAATTTTCACACGTTCCACGGAAATGGAAAGCCTGAAAAAAACGGTTTTTGAAAATCTTTGTATTTATGAGAAGTGTAGAATAGAATGAGAAAATAACATTCTATCGATCGGATGATGTTTGTATAGGATTTTTAGAATCCTAAGTGATTGAAATTTGGAGGTTTTTTCTCCAATTTATCTTGCCATCTGCTATACTTGATTGGGTGTTGCGCACATCTGGTGCGCATGGGATGACTTGCGTCGTCGATAAACGGAGACATCGATATGAAACAAAACAAACTTTTTATATGGGCATGGTTGCTCACGTGCGTCCTCTGGACGGGATGCGACGATTCGGTAACGGTCCGTGTGTCGTGTGAGGAGCAAAACGCAACGCTGTGTGTGAATAATAAAGTATATATATGTATAGATCATACATGGCAGAATCCTCAAGATTGTGTGGCAGGGTGTGATGATGCAAAAAAGACATGTTTAGAAAAGTGCAAAGAAAGTCAAGAACGATGCAGTGATGATAAAAATAATATAGAAGTTTGTCAATCCGATGGAACGTGGCAGTCACATCCGTGTGGTGAAGGGCAGAAATGCGATATTGAAAATGTGAGATGTGAGCCTGAATCGGATGATGTTGAATGTACAGAAGAAAATTATCAATGTACAGGAACAATACTACAGGTTTGCAAGTCTGGAAATTGGGAGACCAGTAAAGAGTGCAACGAAGGAGAAATATGTGATGAGGATTCGCAGTCTTGCATGAAAAAACCTGTAGAAAATAAATGCAGTGAAGAAGGAAAGATTCAATGTAGAAACGAAGGCGATTCGCATTATATGATGTGTAAGGGTGGAATATGGACTTTAGAAGAATGTCCAGAAGATGAGGCTTGTTTTGGTGATGATTGTCGTAAGAAGTGTGAACATGATGAAATAAATTCAGTGTGTCAAGGCGTAGATAAAATTGAAGTGTGTCATCAAGAGGGCTATTGGGACGAATTGCAGAAATGTGAAGCGGAAAAACAATGTATTGAAAATGATGTGGATGGAAAAAAAGTTGCGCGTTGTGTAGAAAAATGTGATCCTAACAAGGTTTTTCTTCAGTGTGCAAAAAATATATCAATAGGGGGTGAAAATATTGAGATGTTAGAGGTATGTTATAATGATAGGTTGCATTTGTTCGGTGAGAAATGTATGTATGGCTGTGATGATGAGAAAATGAAATGTCGAGAATGTAAGCAAGGTGGCGGTTGCTTTATTTACGACACATTATCCATGTCTAAAGAAAAGGGCTACTATGCTTTTTGTAAGGACGGTTATTGGTCGTATAGCGTGTGTGATCAAGATGGAGTGAGTTGTGATGAATACAAAAATGAATGTACTTGTGTGAGTGGGCAAAAAATATGTGCAGTGGATAAAAATGGTACAGATGTTATGTTGATGTGTGAAAATGAAAGATGGCGTTCGGTCTATTGTCCACAAAGTGAAAAGGGCGATGGATGTGATGGGGGTAGGAATAAGTGTGTGTCAATAGGAGATACGGCTGTATGGGGAGAATGTTCGCTTGATGATGTATATGGATATTATGGTAAAGATAATAAAAATTATTATAAAAAATGTAATACTCAAGGGATGTGGAAAGAAATAGAAACTTGCGAGGGTGATAATTGTGATAAAGTGACTTATAATGAATGTGTTTCAGGAAATTCATATTGCGCAAAAGATGGTACTATTTTATCTTGTAATGGCGGTAAATTGCAAGTGGATGAAAAATGTGAAGCTTGTAGTGAGTATAATGATAATGACAAGGTAAAGGCTAAATGTGAAGGATGTAAAAACGGTGTATTTGGATGTGAAGATAATAAACTGTCTAGATGTGAGCATGGTGATTGGGTTGAGATGGATGAGTGTGAGGATGACTTGGTTTGTAATAGTGAAATAGGTGTTTGTCACAAGATGATTGAACGCAACTCTTGTGCGGCTAATGGGGGAATTGCGTATGCGCTCCTTTTGGATAAAAATTCTGATCAAAAACAAATAATCCAGTGTGAAAATAAATGTTATGTGTATGATGATAATCAATCGGCGGTGGCATGTGATAAGGATTCTCTTGGGAATTATGCTTCTCTGGATGGAGACGGTGTGTGGCGGGTTAAACATCCATATGCAATAGAAATAACATGTCCTAACGAAGTTATCACCACGGATTGGTATAGATGTTCTCTTTTTAATGAAAACTTTAAATGTATAGAAGGTCGTTATCAATGTGGTCAGAATAATAGTGTAGAATTGTGTGTTGGGGAATCTTGGAGATCCGAATATCAAAATGTCGGAACCTGTCCTAAAGGAACAAGGTGCGATGATTCTGGCAACTTCGTCCGATGTGTGCCAAATGACTAATGCGTTGTGTCAAAAGGTTTGGCGACACATTGCGTCATGTGACTGGGAGAAAGCATCAGCGAGTGTGTTTGCGTTCAGATGGGTGGGGGCGTGGAGATACATTTTATGATATTTGCAACATTTGGGAGGGGTCGCTATAGTGAAAGGAGTTTTTTACGGGCGCCTGTATGGGGCTCGTGATCGTCATGTATTTTGATATATGGAGGAATTATGCGTTCTTATAAGATGGCTTTTGTATTGGCGTGCATGGGTCTTGCGGGACTGGCGGGGTGCAGTGAGGACTCGGTGGGTCTTGTCCTCAAGTGTACGCCGGGT
The DNA here is from genome assembly GCA_945875805.1 of uncultured Myxococcales bacterium. Lineage (GTDB taxonomy): Bacteria > Myxococcota_A > Bradymonadia > UBA4248 > UBA4248 > UBA4248. Next base: position 31,600 of record CAMCLY010000001.1, read on the forward strand.
GTGACGAAGTGTGAGAATAACACGCTTTCGATTTGTCTGGCGACGGCGTGGCAGGACATGGCCTGTCCTGCGGGGTGTAATGCGGCCGGTACGGATTGCGCCATTCCCGAGGGGGTCGAATGCGTGGTGACGCAGTGCAAGGATGATTCGACGCTTGCGGTCTGTACGGATGGCAAACTTTCGTTGCAGAAGTGTCCCAATGGGTGTCAGGGGTTTGCCTGTACCGAAGCGCCAGTGACCGAGTGTGAGGCGGGGGCCAAGAAATGCAGTGAGGACGGCAAGGGCGTGGCCGTGTGCGGCGTGGACGGCAAGTGGGGGAGTGTCACGGCATGTGAGGGCGATCTCGTGTGCGATCCTGTCACGGCGGAGTGCAAAGGTGGCGAGGTGACGCCGGAGTGTGAGGCGGGGGCCAAGAAATGCAGTGAGGACGGCAAGGGCGTGGCAGTGTGCGGCGAGGATGGTGCGTGGGGTGACGCTGTGGCGTGTGAGGGCGATCTCGTGTGCGATCCGCTGAGCAAGGAATGCAAAGACGCCGGTTCGGTGGCCGAATGTGCGCCTGGGGCCAAACAATGTGCCGTCGAGAGCAATGGCGTCGTCGTCTGTGGCGAGGACGGCAAGTGGGGGAGTGTCACGGCGTGTGAGGGGGATCTCGTGTGCGATCCTGCCACGGCGGAGTGCAAGAATGGCGAGGTGACGCCGGAGTGTGAGGCGGGAGCCAAGAAGTGCAGCGATGACGGCAAAGCCTCCATTGTCTGTGGTGAAGACGGCGTGTGGGGTGAACCCTCCACCTGCGATATTGGCATGGCATGCGATGCCGCATCGGGGGAATGCAAGGCGGTGGTCGAACCACTCTGTGCCAAAGGCGAACTCAAGTGCAGCGATGATCACCAGAACCTCCTCGTCTGCAATGAAGCGGGCGACGGATGGGCGGAAGAGAAGAAGTGCGATAGAGATCAAAAGTGTCTTGTTGTGGAAGGCGTTGCGCAGTGTGTCAAGGCCGACTGTGTGCCTGGCCAGACGCAGTGTGCGGACGACATCTATCTCCAGACATGTGATGCAAACGGCAAATGGGCCAAGTCCCTGTGTCCGGACACGGCGGGCAAATGTGCCGTTATCGATGACGTGGCACAATGCGTCCAGTGCGCGCCGGGCTCGCAGCAGTGTGTCGATGATTCCAACATCAAATATTGTGGCGACGACGGCAAATGGAGTGAGATCGAAGCATGCCCGTCGAATGGCCGGTGCGACACCAAGAAGAATGTGTGTACCTGCAATAACGGTGGCTACAACTGCACGGCATCGGGCGACTTCCAGGTTTGTGAGAACAGGGTGTACAAGACGGTAGAGCAGTGCGGCAGCAAGGAGGCATGCAGTACTTCCATAGACGCGGGTAAGAATGTCTATCCCGGTTGTGTCTGTACGCCGAAGATTGGGGACAAGGCGGCCGAAACGCGATGTAACGAAGACAAATCCGGCATTCAGATATGCGAGCTCAGAACGCTGAGTTATTATAACCAGTATACGCGCTGGGTTGACGGCGAATCCTGTGACGGTGGCGCCTGCATGATGGGCGAGGACAAGGTTGCGTATTGTTCGTGCAGTGACAATGATGTGCGTTGTCAGGCGCAGGATAAGGGCACGTCTCTTGAGTATTGTTATCTTGGAAAATGGCTTGAGGTCACGACGTGCAAAAGGGAGGCGGACTTTACCAATTCCTGCAATGCCGAGATCGGTGCATGTGTGAGCCAGTGCAAGATTATATCGTCCTCTTTGATACCTGGAGCTAGCACACCCGAGAGGACGTGCTCAGGCAATACGCTCATGACGTGTGAAAACGGCATCTTTGTGGCGCAGGAATGTGAGAACGGGTGTACTTTGTTGGGTTTAGGTTTGAGTGCGCAATGTAGAGACGAAGAAGTGACGTGTTCGGCTATCAATATCGGCAAAGGGCTGTGTCATGAAGACGGCAAAGGGTACAGTTTGTGCCAGAGCGCTCATAGCGGTGAGATGACCGATATCGAATGCAAGGACAACGAAGTCTGTGTGAACGCTTCTCCACGGCCGGAAGTCGCCTGCGAGGCAAAAATGTGCGAAGAGGGCGCCTATTCGTGCACCGATGATGGAAAATCCGTGCGTCAGTGTGTCAATAATGCCTACAGTTTTGTGGGCACCTGCCCTGACAAGACGACGTGCGAAAAAGGCAAGTGCGTCCTTGCGATCAAATAACGCGAGCGTGTGACGCGTTTTCAAGAGGCCTTCTTTTCGGAGAGGGCCTTTTTTTTGAGTGCTTCCGGGGTGGGGTTTGTGTGGGGCCGCCCTTTGCGCGAGGCGCATACGGGCCGGCCGCGCGGTCTATGCTTTGGCATACGCCCGCGCATTTTTCTGTGTGTCGGCATCACCAGAGGGATTGGGCGAGCGTATCGGCCGCGCCGATAGCTCGCCCGGGGCGCGCGTATTGGGCACCGGAGGTGTCCCAAAAGCGCCCCCCACAAAAAACGCAAAAAAAATTTGCCCTTACCGAACGGTGTTTACTCTCCCGGGCCAGTTGCGAGGCACGAAAAAAACGTGCGCAGTGATCATTACGGTCCGACGGGCCGTTTGCATATTTTATAAAAAAGGAGAGATTGATATGGGAAAAATCATTGGTATTGACCTTGGAACGACGAATTCTTGTGTAGCGGTTCTCGAAGGCAGCGAGCCGAAGGTGATCACGAACGAGGAAGGGGATCGGACGACGCCGTCGGTGGTGGCGTTTGACGACAAGGGCGAGACGATCGTGGGACAGTTTGCGCGTCGTCAGGCGACGATGAACTATGAGAACACGATTTTCAGCGCGAAACGCTTTATCGGGATGAAGTATTCGGAGCGTGCGGACGAGGCGCAGCACATGCCGTTCAAGGTGGTGTCGTTGGCGAATGGCGCGGCGGGGTTTGAGGCGCGTGGCAAACAGTACACGCCGCCCGAAATCAGCGCGAAGGTGTTGCAGAAACTCAAACGCGACGCGGAGAAGTATCTTGGGCAGCAGGTGACGGAAGCGGTCATCACGGTGCCGGCGTATTTCAATGACTCTCAGCGTCAGGCGACGAAGGATGCGGGGAAGATTGCGGGTCTGAACGTGCGTCGAATCATCAACGAACCGACGGCGGCGGCGCTGGCGTATGGTTTGGACAAGAAGAAAGACGAGACGATTGCCGTGTATGACTTTGGTGGCGGCACGTTTGATATTTCGATTCTCGAAGTGGGTGACAATGTCGTGGAAGTCATTTCGACGAACGGCGACACGCACCTTGGCGGCGACAACATCGACGAGCTGATCATCGACTGGCTGGTGAGCGAGTTCAAGAAGGACAGCGGGATCGATGTGAGCAAGGACAAGATGGTGTTGCAGCGTCTGCGCGATGAGGCCGAGAAGGCGAAGAAAGCGCTCTCGACGATGACGACGACGAACATCAACCTTCCGTTTTTGACGGCGGATGCGACGGGTCCGAAGCATTTGAATGTGAACCTTTCGCGTGCGCAGTTTGAGGACATGATTTCGGACATTGTGGCGAAGACGCTGGAACCCTGCAAGAAGGCGTTGCGCGATGCGAACAAGACGGTGTCGGATATCGACGAGGTGGTTCTGGTCGGCGGTTCGACGCGTATTCCTCTTGTTCAGCAGGAGGTGGAGAAATTCTTTGGCAAACGTTCCAACCACAGCGTGAACCCGGACGAAGTGGTGGCGCTGGGCGCGGCGATTCAGGGTGGTGTTTTGGCCGGCGATGTGAAGGACATTCTTCTTCTCGACGTGACGCCGCTTTCGCTGGGGATTGAGACGCTTGGTGGAGTGACGACCAAGCTCATTCCCCGCAACACGACGATTCCTACGCGCAAGAGCGAGGTTTTCACGACGGCGGATGACAACCAGACGAAAGTCACGGTGCATGTGCTTCAGGGTGAGCGCGAAATGGCGTCGCAGAACCGTACGCTTGCCAAGTTCAATCTCGAAGGGATTCCGGCCGCTCCGCGTGGAGTGCCTCAGATCGAAGTGACGTTTGACATCAATGCCGACGGCATTGTGAACGTATCGGCGAAAGACAAGGCGACGGGCAAGGAGCAGCGTGTGACCATCGAGGCTTCCTCCGGGCTCAACCAGAGCGACATCGACCGCATGGTGAACGAGGCGAAGGAACACGAAGCGGAAGACAAGAAGCGTCGTGAAATCGTCGATGCCAAAAATGAACTCGATTCGTTCATTTTCTCGGCCGAAAAGAGCGTCAAGGACTATGGCGACAAGCTTCAGGCTTCGGACGTCGAGGCTTTGAACAAGGCGATCGAAGAGGCGAAATCCAAGAAGGATTCGGACGATCTCGACACACTCAAGGCGGCGAAGGAACAGTTGATGAATGCGTCGCACAAAATCGCGGAAGTGATGTATGCACAGGCCAATCAGCAGGGTGCTGGTGCGGCGCCTGGCGCTGCGTCCAACGCCGGTTCGGCCAAAAAAGACGACGATGTGATCGACGCCGAATTTGAAGACCAGAACTGATCGGACAGGTGTTGAAAACCGTCTGTTCCAATCCCCCGGGAGGCTCCCGGGGGATTTTTTTTGTCAATAAAAAGTCACAAAGTGTCATAGGTTGTCAAAAATATTGTCACTTTTGAAAAGTGGATGTATAAATCATGATCGGTTGGTTTGGGCAAAGCAAAGTGTGATCAAACCTGCACAGCTGTGTGCCGTGCGCTGTATTTTATGAGGATTTGATGTTGAAAAGAACAAGAACGTGGTTGTCTGTCTGTCTGGTGATGGGTTGTTTGTCGTGTTTCGGGCTGGTGTCGTGCAGTGACGACGACGAGGGATTTTCTGCCGAAGCGGTGTGCGAACACAAAGTGTCGTGTTTTGAGCTCGAAGAGGGCCGGGTTGAAGAAGAGTATAATTCCTGCGTAGCAGATGCGAAAGCGGGTGCTGAAGGCTCCAAGCTGATTGGGTGTTTGTCGGAATACAGTGCTGCGCAGAGATGTATCGGTTCGGCGCCATGTTCTTCATTTGAACACACGGATGAAGAGGATTACGAAAATCATATTTGTTTTAAAGAATTCGATGCGTACATGCATTGTGTAAAGTCAAACATGCCTGACGACGCGTGGGCTGAGTAGTGGTGATTTTTTGTGTCGACAAACGCCCGGATTGATCCGGGCGTTTTTTTGCGTTCGGGTGGCGATAGTTTTTGGTAAAAAAGCGTTGGCGCTGTGACAGGGATGAGGCATGGCGTGCAGGTGGATTGCGATTTTTGGAGGAGGCTTTATGTCCAAGAAAAGAGGGCTTTTGTGGATGTCCGTGGCCGTGTTATCGTTATCCGGTATGCTGTCGTGTGGTGATAAGGGCGTTTCGTATGAAGCGTTTTGCGATTATGTCACGTCATGTCGGATAGACGAGTTTGAAACCGATGCCGAATATGATGCGGCATTTCAGCAATGTATAGCGAAACAAACGCAATTGGATTCGGAAGCCCGCAGGGCTGGGTGCAAAGACGTTATCAAGGCGTTTAGGAAATGTATGTATGAATTGCCATGTGATGTGTATAAAGATGGTAAGAAGCTCGAATCGGAACTCTATGAATATTGCTATAATGAAAGTGTGGACTTCTCGATTTGTGCGTTGGAATATTCAAAGAAATGATAGAATTTGTGAATGTTTATATTCATCTTAGCCCGGAAAGTTCCGGGCTTTTTTGTGCACGGGCGGCGGTGCCGAAATTTCGGTGAAACTGCGCTGGCTCTGTGGTAACATCCTCGCTGCTTTTGGATCGTTTGACATTGTGGTTTGCATAAGGAGACTAGAGAAATGGCAAAAGCGGCACAGGCAGGAGAGGAGAAAAATAAGCGCGCGCGTCGAGCCCCCAAAAAACAGGACGTAGAAACTCAGGACGTGGTGGAGAAAACGGTGACGACGGAATCGTCGAACGTGACAGAAGCGTCGAACGTGACAGAAGCGTCGAACGTGACGGAATCGTCGAACGTGACAGAAGCGTCGAACGTGACGGAGGGGGCCTCGTTGGTTTCGGATGGGATTGCGCGCTATGATGTCATGATCACGAGCGAGCGCGCGGGATACAGGCCGCCCAAGGCGGCCGTGATGGCGATGGTCCAGCAGCTGGCGTTTCGCGGGCTCGCGTCTCCTGTTGAGGAAGCCATTGCCGAGACATGGGCCGAGATTTATTTTTCGCCCGGGGTTTCGTCGCACGAAATTTTTATAGAGAAGGCGTATACGAGTGAAGCGCCCGTGTATCATGAAGCGGTGATGAAGTTTGCCGAGAAGCCGTTTTTTTGTGAGTATTCAGAAACGCCTCATCGTCCGCTGTACTGGTGTATCGAATTTCGCGGTTCCCGATTTGCGCAACCGCTGGGTTCGTTTAGGAAGCTTTTTATGGATGCGCTCAATCTCCGCGTGTCGGTGAGCGTGCGCGATGCGGCGCCGATACCGCCGCACAGGGTTGTGCCCGAAGACGAGCTTCCCGTCGAGAAGAAAAAGCATGAACGCGGCGCCGGTCTTGCCGGTTGTGAAGTTCAGGAAGTATAATCCCCTTTCCCTCGCCAGTGGTGAGGATAAACGAGGTCAGTCATGGCGATATTTTTTGGTGTTATTTTTATCATCGCAGCTGTGGTGTGTTTTTGTGTGCGTACATTCAGTACGCAACGTCGTCTGGGCAAACTCACCGGTTCGGAGCGCAAAAAAATTGGCGAAACGATAGAGGCATATCGTGAAACGAAAAAAGCCCTTGGAGATATGGGCGAAGAGAATTGCGTGTCTGAGGACATGACGATCATGGGCATGCCTGACTGTGATTCGCCACTTATCAGTCCGCTTGGGCAAAAAGAGTGCATTTATTATTCGATGAAAGTGTCGTGCAAACGGAAGGAACGCGAAGAATATAAGGACAGCGAAGGGGTAACGCGCACGCGGACGGTTGAACGGGTGGAGGTTCTTGATCAAAGTACGAACTCGACGCGTTTTTCGATTGACGACGGGACGGGCCGCGTGGTCGTCGATCCGCGCGATGCCGAGTATGACGGGCTCGTTCAGACGGTCAACTATTCCGAGGTGTATTCGAGCAACGGTCCGACGATTGGTTACGGCAAGTTCCAGCTGACGCTGGCGTCCTATGACAGGCGTCCTGAAACGATCAAGTACGAAGAGGAAATTATCGGTTTGGATCGTCCCCTTACGGTGGTGGGGAATCTCTGTGACAAGATGGGGAATTTGTTGATCGAGAAGAATGGCAAGAGTCGTGTGCTCATTTCGACCAAATCTCATGAGGAACTCATTCACGAAGCCCAGGCGAGTATGAAAAAACTTCTCATTGCCACGGTTGTGTGTGGAATACTGGGGGTTGTGATTACCATTTTTGGCCTGATATAAATTTTCTAATAATAGATATTTGTGTGTCGATATAAAAAAAGCTCCGTTTGACGGAGCTTTTTTTATATCGACATGAATCTTAAATTAGAATCTATTGAATGACGGTTTTGGCGCAAATGGCGCGCAAACTTTTCAATCCTTCTTTGGAGGAGCCTTCGATACCGGTGACGACGTATCCGGCCGGGCATTCGAGTTTGAAGTTATCGTTTTCGGCCTCGCCGACGCTTGGCGTTCGGACGGTCTGAGGTGCTTGGGCGACGATTTGTTTTTGAGTCTGAACTTTTTGACGAGTGAGTTCTTTTCCGTCGAGGAGGACGGCGACATAGAGTTCGGAACGAGACGTTTTGATGGTCGTCTGTTCGCCGAGGGCGATGGCGTAATTCCCGTCGACAACGGCGACGAAATGTTTTTCGACGGCGAGGGTTTTTTTGTCGTTTGGCGAGGCGTAGATGCGAAATTCCAGGGGCAGGACGCCGGAGACGGGGGCGGCATTTTGATCGACGAGTTCGCCGGAAAAGTCGACGATGGTCTGCAGGGATTCGGCGGCAAGGGCATGTGTGGCGGGCATGGCCAGAGCGACAGCGATGGCGAGTGCAAAGAAAATTTTCATGGGATTGTCGAGGTGAAAAGAAGGTGAGTGAATCCGCATGGGGTAGGCGGTATGAGCGATGTGAGGGGGTAGGCGCGTATCGCGCGGTGGTCTAAAAAACGGCGATGCGGTCTATTATGTGGCGTCCGATTATGGCGCCTTGTTTCATGCACCGCGCGATAGCGACGTAGGGGGAGGCTTCCCCCCCCCCAAAAAAAACACCACAGGATTGGAAGGGGTTATTTGTTGGTCATTTCGGCGGCAGAGAGCAATTGAACCAGAGATTTGACGTCGGATTCTGTGTTGGGGATGGCGGCGAGTTCGGCGATCAGGTCGCGGGCGTCCGAGAAGTTTTTGTCACGGATGGCGCTTTTAGCGTGTTTTTGGATGTTTGCGATACTATTTTTTTCGATATTGTCGCGGAACTGCATAGCGGCTTTGTAGCTGACACTCCCTTGGTTGACGGTGTTGAGGTATTGGATGGCCTCGCGCTGTTTATCGAGGGGTGCGGTGAGATTTCGGGCAGTTCTTCGGTTGTCGATTTCGAGATCGATGTCTCTTTCACGGATGATGAGGGTGTTATAGCGCTCAAGGAAGTTTTTGTCTTTGAACAAGGCGTTGTCTGGGTCTTTTGCCTTTGCGCTTTCGAGGTATTTTTGCGCGTCGTCATAGCGGTTGTCGGAGAGGGCTTTTGCGCTGAGTGAGATTTCTTCTTCGATGGCGGCGATGGTGGCTTTGCGCGTTTCGTTGTCGTTGCTGTTCATGAAGACGAAGATGAGGTAGGCCAGGGAGCCTAGGGCGAAGACGCCGAGTGCGCAGAGCAGGAGGATGGACCATAGTGGAGTGGTGTTGACGTCGCGCAGGTTTGGAGCGTAGGACATCATGTAGGGGCTGGTCATGGGGGAAGCGCCGGGCCATTGTGGGGCGGCGAGTCCACCGCCCTGTCGTTCGAGCATGGGCTCCATTTGTTGGGGCTGTGGTCCGGCGGGGATGGATGGGCGTGGATCTTCGGCAGGCGCGGAGACGGAGGGGGGGGCGCCATGGTTCATGGAGGTATTTTTCTGGTTGGGGTGGTATTCGACTTTGGGCGCGCCTTTCCACAATTCGTCGGGGTCGCCGCCGGACTGTTCAAATCTGAAACGAATGGAACCGATTTCGATGATATCTCCGTTTCTGAGCTGTCCGACGCGGATTCGGTATCCGTTGAGGAGTGTGCCGTTGGCGCTTTCGTTGTCGCGGATGCGGAATCCCTCGCGGAACTTGTCGATATCGGCGTGGTGTCGGCTGATGGCGATATCTGATGAGATGGCGATATCGTTTTTGTTGACGCGTCCGATGGTGGTTTTGTCGCGCACGAGGATGTATTCGCGCTGGCTTGTCTTGCCGGATTCGACGATGAGTTTACCCGAGAGGGGATCGTAGTCCATGGCACTCATGTTGATTTGAGTTTTCTGGCTTTCTTCGTCGAGTTCGAGATCGTCAGGCATCTCGCTAATCATCTGAGTTTTCTCGCCGGCGTCGTCGGGGGATTCCTCTTCGTACTGGAGTTCGTCGCCGTTATTTTCGGCGGCAGCGCCGCCGAAAATGGGGGCATTGTCTTCGGGTTGTGATGCGGGGGCGGGCTGGGCGTCGACGTTGGCGAAGGGGTCGGGCTGGGCGTCGACGTTGGCGAAGGGGTCGGGCTGGGCATTGATACCGGCGAAGGGGTTGGGCTGGGCATTGATACCGGCGAAGGGATCGGCTTCTTTAGATTTCTGGGCGTTTTCGTCCGAAGGAATGCTGGAGACTGCCGAAGGAATGCTTGAAATATTTGAGACTGGAGAGGAACCGGCTGTCTGTTGTACGCGCATTTCGGCGAGGGCTTTTTCGATGGCCTCCGGGCTTGGCTGGGCGACAGCCTCTGTGGCGCCGGATTCTGCGTCGAGATCGGGCAGAGAGGGTTCGGGGAGTTGTGTCGCCTTGGGCGACAGGGCGGGAATGTTTGAGGCGGCCTCTTTCTTTCCAAGTGCAGGGAGTTTTGGCAACGGGCTGTGTACCTGGGGGAGACGAGGAAGTTTGTTGTTACCCTTGGAATCGTTAAAAGGACTTCCGGCCATAACCAACCTATATTGAGGAAGGGCGCAAAGTGTTGCGCGGTGTGTGTGAGTTCGGCGCCCATAAAAATCGACGGGCCTATAGAAACTCGCTCTTTTAATCCATTTGCCGACATCATGCAAGAAACGCCGGAAACGGGTTTTTGGCGGACGGGGCGTGGCCGTGGAGAGGGCGAGGGCGGGTGAAATAGTGATAAACTCGCGGGGGATTTTGGGCTATAAGGACGCCTGTTTTGGGCGTCGCGTGCGATGATGAGGTGGGCGACGCATGTTGACGGGCCTCGGCCTGGTTGCCGGGCCGGCAGATTCGGGCGGAATTTGCCCGACAGATGGAGTTCATCGACAAGGATTTTCTGGTATGTCTGAAATCGTACTCAAAAGCCGAGAGGAGATCGAGGCCATGCGTCATGCCTGCCGACTGGCAGCCCAGACGCTCGAAGAAGCCGCCAAAATGGTCAAGCCCGGCGAGAATACGCTCGCGATTAACGATTTTGTCCATGAATACACGATAAAGCATCACGCCATTCCGGCCCCTTTGCATTATTGCGGGTATCCCAAATCGTGTTGTATTTCGATCAATGACGTCATTTGTCATGGCATTCCGAGCAAAAATGCAGTGCTTCGGGATGGCGATATCGTCAACATCGACATTACGTCCATTTTGGATGGTTGGCACGGCGATGTGTCGGCGACATTTTATGTCGGGACGCCTTCTCCGGAAGCCGTCAATCTGGTCGAAACGACGCGACGATGCCTTGAGATTGGAATTGCCGAAGTGCGGCCCGAGGCGCGGCTGGGCGATATTGGCGCGGCCATTCAGACGTTTGCCGAGGGGCGCGGATTTTCGGTGGTGCGCGATTACGTCGGTCATGGCGTGGGACGCAAATTTCACGAAGAACCTCAGGTCGCCCATTATGGCAAGCGTCACAAGGGGTTGCGCCTTCTGGAGGGGATGACCTTCACCATTGAGCCTATGATCAATGCTGGCGACTGGAGAATGCGCATTCTCGATGACAACTGGACGTCTGTCACGCTCGATCACAAGTGGTCGGCCCAGTTTGAACACACCCTGGCGGTGACCGAAAATGGATGCGAGATCCTCACGGCGTTCAGCGGTCCGCTGGCGAATTCCGTGACGCCGGAGCATTTCAAGTTCTGAGACGCTTTGGGGTATGGAATGTCCGAGAGGGGGGGGGCGGCGATATCCGAACGGGGGCGTCATGTGGCGTGAGTGGGGGACGGCGAGAAACGAATGATTGCGCTCTCCTTTTTGGGGGAGGGGGCGGGCAGAGAGGTCAGAGGGGACAATTTTGGACGGAAGTAAGTTCGCCCTGCCGCCCAAGGCGGCCACATCAGAGAGTCGGCTGCGACAGCGTCTGGGTCGTACATGGCACGCTTTTTTTGCGCGTTTTCCGCATCTTCGCGATATTCAGAAAGCTGCCATTGAGCCGATTTTGCGGGGTGAGTCGCTTATCGTCAATGCACCGACGGCGGCGGGCAAAACCGAGGCGTTGCTGGCACCAGTCATTGAGCGGTACTTGGACAACCGCACGGCGTGTCGGGGAGAGGGAATGCAGGTGTCGGGGACGTCTGCATCGCCCGTGGGGGGGGCGGTTGTCCAAAGTCAGGCCGAACAGCCTTCGGCGACGTGGCTGGACGCGATGAGCCGAACCAAATCCGCGCGTTTTTACAGCGGACGGACGGCGCCGGAGATCACCCGGGCGAGGCGATCCCAATCGGCCATGGGGCACACCGACACGGGGAAGGGGCCGGCCATTCTCATCGTCGCCCCGACGAAGGCGTTGTGCAACGATTTGTATCGGCGTATGGCGACGCCCATCCAGAACACCGGATTGACGGTGGCGTTGCGCACCGGTGACAATCCAGCGTTTAACCTCGAACAGCCGCCGCAGGTACTTGTCACGACCCCGGAATCGCTCGATTCCCTTCTGGCCCGTCGCCCGGCGGCGTTCAGGTACATCGAATCCATCATCATCGACGAAATCCATCTGGTGTGTGCCAGCGGACGCGGGGATCAACTGCAATGCCTCATCGCGCGTTTGCGCGTCCTTTGTGGACGTGATTTTCAGATTTGTGCATCGAGTGCGACCGTTCCGGAACTCGACCGCATCGCGCGCGATTTTATCGGTCCCACGGGCCGCACGCTGTCGAGCGAGGCCGGCGCGAGGGAAATCCATGCGTCGATGCACACCATTCGGACCGATCCACAAATGGCCGTCGAGGATACCGCCAGGTATCTCGAACAGTTGCTCGACGAATCCCCTCAACGCAAGATTTTGGCGTTCTGCAACTCTCGGGCGAATGTCGAAAACATCGTTTTTGCGTTGCGCCACCATGCGTCCAGTCCGACGGTTTCCGCGCGAGTCTTTGCGCATCACGGGTCGTTGTCCAAAGAGGAGCGCCTCCGCACCGAACAGCAGTTTTTGCGCGCCCGGAATGCCGTATGCGTGGCGACGAGTACGCTGGAACTCGGCATCGACATCGGCGACGTCGACCGCATCGTTCTTTTGGGACCGCCTCCCGACGTGCCTTCTCTCATCCAGCGGATCGGGCGTGGCTGTCGAACCCGGGAGTCCGTGACCGCCTGTTGTTTGGCCGATTCTCCGTTCAGTGCCAACCGTTTTTACCATCTCGTCGAGTGTGCGCGCCACGAGTGTCTTTTTCCCGACCCCGTCGCCATTCGTCCGACGACGCTTGTCCAGCAGGCCCTCTCGATATGTCTGCAAAACCCAAGCGCCTGGATCGCAAAACAGGCGCTTTATGAGCGCATCGCGCCGTCGGCGCAGGCGCTCTATTCTCCCGACGACTGCGGCCGCATTCTCGACGCCATGACCCAGCACGGATTGTTGCGCAAGGTCGAGCGCGGACGCTACGTGCCCGAAGCCAAGACTCAGTTCCTCTTCGATCGAGGGCTGATGCACTCCATGATTGCCGATCGCGGCGAGACCGACGTCGTCGATTCCGTCACGGGGCGCACCCTGGGATCCGTTTGTCTCAAAAAGTCCAACAAAGACGCCGTGGCCATGGGCAATGATGTCACCCTCACCCTGGCCGGTGCCGCCCACACCATTTCGTGCATTCGCGACAAGAAAATATTTGTCAAGCGCGGCGACGAATCCGAAACCATGGCCTTTATGGCTCTCGAACCGCCGCGTTACTCTCTGGGACTCGCCCGGAGTTTTGCCCGGTTCATGCACATTCCCGATGACGCGCTCTATCTGAGGGCTGTCCCGCAGATGGTGGATTCCTACCAGAATTTCACCCCCCAGTCCGGCGACGCGCTGAAACTCGACGTGCCGTCTACCGCCGTTTTTAACGCCGATTATCACGTCAATCATTTTATGGGGACTTTGGGCAGTTCCCTGCTGGAACTTTTCTTTGACGGCAAGGGCGCCCCCGTCCGAAAGGGCTCGCGCAGTCCCTTTTTTATGCGTCTGACGGTGCGTCCGTCGTTTGCGTCTTTTCCCGACGAAGCACGCCTGACCACGGCCTTTGAACTTTATATCCGTGGAAATCCTGCGCGCTTTGCGAGACTGCTTCAGCCCGGTCCATGGCTCGCCATCATTCCCGAAGACATTACCCTCAAATGGTTGCTCAACTCCATTGATGTTCGTGCCTATGCCAGGGTCCTCGCCGACAAACCCCTGGTCATTTTATAATGATGTTTGTAGATATATGATTTTGTACATAATTTGATAGTCTTGGATTGGTACATTATATATAAATGTATGTCATTTGTATGTTTCAAAATTCGATTGCCCCTTCAACAAATATAGGAATGATGGATCATCGTGAACGACACAACGCCCCCCGATCTTAAACAGCTCGCCACGCATTTGGCCACGATTCAGGACGTGGCTCTTCGGACGCACGAAACCCTTGAGCGCACGGCCATGCCGCCGATTCTCGAGTTGGAGGCGTCCCTGGTTGGGGCGGGACGCACCCTCGACCTTGAGACGCGCGCGCGCGTGGAGTGGGCCCTTCTTCTTTTTTCGACGCCGCGTTATGAAGTGCAGTCCGATTTTCAGACCGAGCTCGGAAAACACATCCACGATGCCGAGACCGCGCTCATCATGCGACAGTTGAGAAGCCGGGCGCCGCGTCTGTGGAGTTATCGCCGTTCCTATGATCGCGGCTTTGCCCATACCATGGCCGGCCCCCAAAAACACCACGAAATTGCCCTGGACGGGTTTGTCTATGTCGACGGCACATTTGAGTCCGCCGATCACCTTTATGCGCTTGGCTGGACGCTCTCGTATCACGACAGGATTTTCCTGATATGTGCGGACGTGGTTTCTCAGGCGCAGGCATTCTCTGTCGAAACCGTGCGTCCGTTCCCCCTCCAGCTCGATGACGACGATTTCTGGGACGAATGCTTTCACGGCATTTTTGATGTGCTCTATCCGTCGCGTGCGGCGGCAGGACTTGTGCCGCGCCGCGCCAGTCTTCCGTTGCCCGATTCGCCGGAACTCCGCTATGGCCGTTTGCAGCGCATCCTGACCCGTGCGCTTTCCCCGGCCGTCGTTCGCAGGAGCCCGTCTCTGCATGAAATCGTTGCCACCGGCAGTCCGCAGGAGATTCTGGCCGCGGTTGACAGTCTGATTCAGGTCGACACGGCATCGTCCCCTCTCGACGAACAGGGGCGTGACGTTCTCAGGCGCCGCCTGCTCCAGGCCGTTGGATGTGACGAAACAGCCCAGATGCCTTGTGCCCATGATGCCATTTTGGCCGCCGATCCCGTTGCCCTGCTCTGTCTCCCCGGCGACCTTCCTCTTTTCAGGGAAATTGCCCCGCGTGACAGCATCCGCCATGCCCTTTTGTATGACGAGCGCCACGGCTCGCACGAAGCTCTCGACGCCTTTGCCGTTTACCAGCGAGAGCGCCGCTTTCTTGCCTCCTTCCCGTGTCTCGACGTCGCCTGCGAAGAGCACGCCGCGCGCCTGGGCCTTCCCGCCGACGTCCTGCACCGAATCTTCGATCCCGCCCTCTTTGAGACCGTCCTTCCCATCGTTCCGCAGGGCGACGTGTTGCGCCAGCTCCAGTCCAAATTTGGCTTCTATTCTCCCGATCCCCCTGTGTTTAAGGATGCCCTCGATGCCGTTGCAAGTCGATCCCTGTCCCGAACCGGCAACATGTCCGCCATCCTTCAGTGGATTTTTACGTGTTGCGAACGCTGGCGCTACTGCCGCTCACAAATCGATCCCGATACCGCCTCCACCCAGCGCTCCGTCAATCAGTCCAACCAGAAACTCCTTCATAGAGGTCTTTCCAGACTTGCCGATATGTTCAAAAAGAACTGATCTGTTTGTGTGGATCGGACATCCATAGATAATTTTGGGGGGCTCGCCTGTTGCCTTTGGCAACACGGCTTTGCGCCGTGCCTATTGCATACGGCACGGCCCGGCGCGCTATCGGCCTATGGCCGATACGCGCGCCGGAAAGATTCTGGAGAACGGAGGAGTTGGGGATTAGAGAATGTGTTGGCGTTTGGCCTCAAAATAGATAAATGGAGCTTCGTTATAAAGTTTGTCAGGGTGATTTTTGTGATTGTCCCAACAGGCGCATCGATGTTCGCAAAAAATGTCATTATTGAGTTTCAAAAGTTCAATAGTGTTTTCAACTTGCACCTTTATTGTCTCAGGCATTGAAGGGTTCGCAAATACAGAGCCATCTAAAAAGTTGTAATAAAACCAACCTGTTTCTATTTTAAAAGGATCGAGTGATGATGCAAATTTTCTCAAAAAGAAATCCAACAGGTTGGACATGAAAATAAGACTTAAGTCTCGACGGGGGGATTGATGAGCGTAGCGGGGATATGCAAGTTTTGATGACGTGAACTTTAGAACACAGGCTTGAATCATCACGTCTGACGGTAGTGGAAAACGGACTCCAAAAGACAATGATAAAGACAGAATACTTACAAAAACTTTAATATATCTTCAAAAGTTTGGCATCGCCTCATGCGAGGATGGGGCGGTAACGGGAGATCTTCGTGGGCCCATGTCATGGTGTGTGGGATGTGAATGGCCCAGCATCCGAGTTGCAATGGCGCGAGGATATCGGAACGGGGCGAGTTTCCAACCATGACAAAATGGGTGGGATCGATGTGTTCGCGTTCAAAGAAGCGTGCGTAGGTGTCGGCTTCTTTGTCCTGGAGTACGTGGTAGGGAATGGATTGGTCGAGTGGTGAGAGGATGAACTTTCGCGTCTGTTCGCCGAGATCGCCTTTGGTGAGGATGCGAATGCGGTACTTTTTTTGGAGTTGGGCCACGGTTTGGGTGACGCCGGGCAACATCTGGACGGGACTTTCCATCAGTTGGCGTCCGATGGCGAGTATGGTTTGAATGGCCCGGGCGGGGAGATCAGGGCAGAGCGTGGTGGCGGTCTCGATCATCGACAGTGTCATCGCTTTGCTGCCGTATCCGAGAAGAGGCATGTTGCGCTCTTCGGTGCGGGCCAAATGGGCGGTGATGTCTTCTTCCGGGCAAAAGCCTGACATGAGATCGACAAACGCATGCTCCATGTCCATATAAAAGCGCTCATTTTCCCACAACGTATCGTCGGCATCCAGGCCGATGCACGAGACGTGGGGGATTGGGGTGACGACGTCGGTTTGCGATTCGCTCATGGCCGTGCTCCGGGCTCAAAGGTCAAGAATACCCTCGCCATGACCATGGCTTTGGGGCAGAGCGAACCCTTTACCATGTATCGATTTGAAATACACCGGCTTGAAATACCCTGGCTTGAAATACACCGGCTTGAAATACATCGGTGTTTGTGGATATGCGAAGTTGGGCGCGAGTGGCGCAAGGGACGCGTTTCTCTGAGGGGCGGGGGGGCTTTGTGTGGGGTTCAGGCGGGAGGTTGCGTGTTATCCGATGGCGTCTGGTGCCCTGCGTGTGGATGGGGGATGTCAAAAAAAAGAACAGGTCACGCGGGAGAAGTTTTTTTTATGGATTTGCATGGGTTGCGGAAAAAAAAGCGGCGCGTATCGGCGGTTGGCCGATAGCGCCGCGCGCATGGCGTATCCGCCCGGAGGGCGGATAGCCTGCGCCCAGCTCAACAAATCGGGTGAATGTTTACCATGAGACGTCGATGGTTTGTGGTTTTGTGATGAAGAGGGCGTGGTTGTCGCCGTCGGGCCACTGGAACTGGCCGTCCTCTGTGATGCGGACGGGTTTGAAGGTGGCGACGGTGTGGGCGGGGAGGGTGAGCTGGAGTGGGTTGGCGGCGGAGAATCGCGGGGCTTTTTGCGGGTTCCAGAGGCCGAGTTGCGGGAGGGAGCCGGCGAGTGCGTAGGTGGCGCCGTCGTTGGGGGCGCGGAAGGTGAGGGTGACGGAGGCGTCGCGGAGGATGGGGATGGTGTTTTTGCGCGTGAGGATGCGGATGGCGCGAGGGGGGAGTGTGAGGGACTGGGAGAGGGTTTGTGCGGTGTCGAGGTCGGTCCATGTGCCGTCTGGGAGGGTGAGGTTGAGGGGGGCGTCGGCCTGTGAGATGGCGATGATGGCCTGCTGATCGAGGTATTGCCGGGCGAAGAGGACGTGGGTGGAGGAGAAATCGAGGACGGCGGTGGTGCCGAAGGCCAGGACGGGCCATTGGTTTCGGTGTGCGAGGCCGGTTTTGAGGGTTTGCGCGAGTTTTGGGTTGGAGAAATCCATGTCGGCGCGGTTGAAGGGTTCTTTGTCGCCGGGGAGGGGGACTTCGGTGCCGTAGTAGATGCCGGGGATGCCGCGCCATGCCAGGAGGGTTTTGAGGCCGCGTCGGACGGCGTCGGTGTCGCCCTGGCAGAGGCTCAGGATGCGAGGCATGTCGTGGTTGTCGAGGAAGGTGACCATGTGGGTGGGATCTTTGTAGAAGCGGTCATTGGCGACGACGGAGGCCAGATTGGCGAGGGGTTTGTTTTCGCAAAAGACGTCGCGGAGGGCGAAGGCCAGGGGGAAGTCGAACATGTGGGTGAAGTTGCCGTTTTTTTGGATGTCGTCCACTTTTGCGGGGTCTCCGTCGAAGTACTCGCCCAGGAGGATGGCGTTGGGGTGGCGCTGTCGGAGCTGGGTGTTGAAGGATTTCCAGAAGTCGAGTCGGACGTGTTTGACGGCGTCGAGTCGGAGGCCCGAGATGTTGGGGAGTGCGAGGTATTTTTGGGCGGCCTGGATGAGGTATTGGGCGACTTCTGGGTTGGACTGGTCGAGGTCGGGGAGTCCGTGAACCTGTCGGTCGGTGAGCTGGACGGGGTCGTTCCAGTCCTCGATGGTGAGGGCTGGGTGGAACCAGTTGGGTTTTTGTTCGACGAGGGGGGAGCCGTATCCGACGTGGTTGACGACGAAATCGAGGATGATGCCGATGTGCTGTGACTGGGCGCTTCGGGCCAGGTTGAGGAGATCGTTTTGGGTTCCGAAATGGGGGTCGATCTGGTTGAGATCGTAGGTCCAGTAAGCGTGGAAGGCGGCGTTTGAGAAGAAGTTTTCGTGGGCGGCGGCGAAGACGGGGGAGAGCCAGAGCTGGGTGAAGCCGAGGTCGTGGAGGTATGGGAGTTTGGCCTGGATGCCGGCGAGATCGCCGCCGTGCCAGGCGTTGGGATCGGCGGGATTGGTGTCGAGGTCGTTGTCGGTTTGGGCATTAAAAAAGCGATCTATCAGAATGAAATAGATCGCTTGGGGGGAGGGGGAAGCCCCCCCCGTGAGGGAGGCTTCGGATTGGACGGGCGGCGTTTGCATGGCGCCGGTTCCCGTGGGCGGCGCCTGTTTTTTGTCGGGCCGGAGGATGCGCCCGGAGAGGAATCGGTCGACGAGGCTTGCGACCTGACGTTGCAGGTCGGTCAGTACGGATGCGATGGCGTCGTCGCCGGTTTCGTGGGCGTACATGAGCACGGCGGGAATGGTGATGGAATCCGAGATCGTGGTGTGGGTGACGAGGTCGTAGATCGTGACCTTGGCGTGGACGTTCCATCGGTAGCGCCCGGAGAGTGGGGAATAGAACTCGGTGTTGAGTTCGACGAGGAGGATGAACTGGGCGTTCTGGGCGACGGGGTTTAATGCCTGGATGCGGCGTTCGGTGTCTCGGATGGATGTGATTTCATTTTGTATGGACGAAAAGGCGACGGGTGAGACGCCGAGGTTTCGCTGGGTGAGGACGTCGGTAAGGCTGGAGGCGACGTCGTCCTGGATGGGGGCGGTGGTGAGCGCATGCGTGTCGTCGTGGAGGTAGACGGCGGCGAAGTTGAGGTTATCGGCGTATTTGGGGGTTGGCGTTTGTGAGACGCACGACATGCACAGGAGTGCAACGAGACCCAGGAGTAGACTGATGAGGGCCGTGTGTAGGGATTTGAGAGAGTGTGACATTAGAACCATGCCTCCGCTTCGATAGAGATGACGTGATGCCAGTGGCGTTCTTTGAGCTGACTGAGGGTATCCTGTCCGAAGAACTCGTTGGTGAGGTCGACGGACTCGGTGTTGGAGTTGGGGAAAGCGTCGTGGGCGTTGGAGTATTGGACGCCGTAGAGGAGTCTGAGAGACGGTCTGGCAAAGATGCCGGTGCCGCCTGGGTTGAGGACGAACCCGATCTTGCCCTGCCAGGTCTGGCGGGTATCGATGTCGCCGTATTCGAGGCCGAGTGGGTCGGAAGCGCCCTCGGAGGACTGACGGATGGAGCGCGGGCTTTTGCGCCAGAGATTTCCGTTGAGGGAGTGTTCGTGGGCGTATGACGTTTCGGCGAGGATGTGGACTGTGGGAGTGATGTAGACCTGCCCTCTTGCGAGGACGGAGGCGATGAGGCGGTTTCGCTCGCTGGCGGAGACATCGTCGTCGAGGTCGAAGTGGTACCCGAAGAGGGCACCGAGGGTGAGGTCGAAACGGTTTTTGACGATTTCCCAGTTCATCTCGTCGCCGATGTTGAACTGGTAACGTTCGTCGGTCCATTCCTTGATGTAGATGCGGTAATCGGTGCCGTTGTAAGTTTCGTAGGTGTAACTCTCGGGGTGCTGGCGGAGGAAATTGAGGAAGAGGTTGTTCCATTTGAGTGGGCCGAGTTTTCCGAATCCGAGGTATCCGACGATTTTGAAGCTGAAGGCGTCGGCTTCGGACGGATGAGGAAATTCGTCGGCGACGAGGCTGGTCTGAGAGCCGAACTGTCGGGCGAAGGTCTCGACGACGTCTTGGAGGATGAAGTTTTTGTAGGAGACGTTGGCGTTATTATCGAACTTCGTCTGGTGGGGGCCGTTTTCGCTTCCCTTGACGGAGGGTTCATAGAAGAACTCGGCGCCGAGCCCGAACTCGACGTGGTCGGAGGGACGGATGCGCGTGGCGGCACCAAACGTCAGGATGGTGTTGTACCCGTGTTGTTTTTTGAGGTACCCGGAGTCGCCGATACCGATGAGCACGTCGGCGTATTTGTTGGACCATGTGGCGGAGACGCCGATGGTGTCGTAGAATATCTCGGCGAGTTTCATGTCGTAGAGACCGAGATCGCCGAAGTAGTAATCGAGGGTGCCGACCTGCCAGGTGACATCCTGAATGAGGACGTTTCCGGCTTTGACGTAGAGCTGGGTGAGGGCGAAGTTTCCGAGGGAACCGTTGAGGAGATCCGCGGCGTGTGCGGATCCGCCCTCGACTTTGGCGTGCAGGCTGGTCCAGACTTCGTTGGTTCCGGGAGAAGCCTTGATGAGCTGGAGCCGCATTTCGAGGGCGGCCCACTGAGTCTCATTGAGGAGCCGGCCGGAGATGTTCCACAGACCGAGCTGGGATTTTCCGCCCTGAAAATCGGGTCTTGCGGCGATGCGGAAGTACCCGCCGGCGGAGAAGCGATCGTCGTCGGCCATCGCGGGTTGGGCAAAGCAGGCGGCAAAAATCGCAAAGGTGGCCAGAAAGGCCAGTAAACGGCGCAAATGTGGCTGCATGAACGTGCCTCGCAAAGTTATTTGGAAAGAATGACGACGGTCCGGGGCTGGGCTTCATAAGCGTCGGTCACCGTGGCCGGATCGGAATAATAGACGTTGTAGGAGCGTGACGTGTCGGCCTGCTGGCTGAGGAAGTCGCTGGTGTCGTAGAAGCGCTGGGTGTCGACGCGGACTTTCCATTCGCCCTCGGGGAGGACGAAGGTTTTCTTATCGTATGTGCTCATGTTGATGATGACAAAGAGGGCCGGGGTGTCATCGGTCTGGGAATAGGACATGGCGACGGCTTTGCCGTTCCAGTTGTTCTCCTCCCCGGTGGGCCACCACCAGTCAAAGGAGGCGCCGTATTCGGTTGGAGCCAGAAATGCCCGGAAATCTTTGCGCAACTTGATGAGGGAGCGCACAAAATCATGCATGCGGACGTTGGCGGATGAGGAAGTCCAGTCGCCCCATCGGAACCAGTTGTATTCGTTGTCGGCGGAGTCGGAGTACGCGTTGTTGTTGCCGAGCTGGGTGCGCATGTATTCGTCGCCGCCGAGGATGAGCGGAGAGCCGTGGCTGACCATGAGCAGGGCAAAGAAGTTGCGGATCATCTGGCGTTTGAGCCCTTCCAGAGAAGGATCGTAACATTTGCCGTCGCTTCCCGTGTTGTATCCCTGGTTATAGGAGTCGCCGCTCCCCGTGGCGCACCAGTTGCGGGAGTCGTTGTGGTCTTCGCCGCTCGAACGATCGCAGAACGCATTGTAGGCCTGGTCGCAACAAATGGGATTGAGTTTGCCGCAGTCGTTCTGTTTGTTCCAATAGGTGACGAGGTCGTAAAGGGTAAATCCGTCATGGACGGTAATGAGGTTGACCGAGTTGTACGGACGCCGTCCGTCGTCGCCAAAGAGTTCCGACGAACCGGTGAGCATGTTGCCAAGCGAGAGCTTTTGTTCCCAGTTGGGTGGAACGGAGTCCTGGGAGGACAAGGTGTAATCGTCGTTGTTGACGAATCGTCTCATCATGTCACGGAAACGCCCGTTCCACTCGCTCCACGCGTAACCTTCCTTATTGTTGGACTGTGGAAAACCGCCGATGGCGTAGTGTCCGACGTCCCAGGGTTCGGCGATGAAGCGCGTGTTGTATTTCTGCAAAACCTCGTCGTCGATGATGTCCTGGAGTACGGTATTTTTGACGGTATTGAACCATGCGTTCAGGTCGGCATAAGGGTTGGCGTCGGAGACGCCAAGGATGGACGCCAGGTCAAAGCGGAACCCGTCGACGTGCATCTCTTCGACCCAGAACCGGAGGTTGTCGATGATGAACGAACGGAAGGGTTCGGCGTTGGTGCGCAACTGGTTGCCGACGCCCGTCTGGTCGAGATACCCCGCCTTGGGATTGTCGTCGAGCGTGGTGAGGTGGTAATAGGCGGCGTTGTCGAGGCCTCGCCATGAGTAGATCGTCGCGGCGGTTTTGTCGTCAAAGTTGGCATAGTCGCCGTATGAAAAATCGCTGGACTGAACCCGGCTCCGCCAGAATCCGCCTTCGCCGGTGTGGTTGTAGACGATGTCCAGCACGACTTCGATGCCGTGCTGGTGGAGCTGATCGACCATCCATTTGAACTCGTCGTGCGGGCCGTTGATTTTTTTGGTCTCGTAACTGAACCGCTGTTCGGGGGCAAAATACGCGATGGTGTTGTAGCCCCAGTAGGTGCCGTCGTCGGGTTTTTCAAACACCGGCATGAGTTCGACGGCGGTGATGCCCAGATCGGCCAGGTAGGCGGCTTTTTCGCCGATCCCGCGGAAGGTGCCCGGGGCCGTGACGTCGAGCGCCTTGGCCGTAAAGCCTTTGGGATGGACCTCGTAATAGATGGCGTCGTTGATGCCATGGCCCTTGTGATTGCCGCTCATGCGCTGCTGGCGCCACTCTGTTTCGTGGTCACTCCACGTGTATTCGCTTTTGATGACGACGGATTTGGAGGCGGCGCCCCAGGTCGAGATGTCGCGCGCGGTGCCGGAGGCGGGGTTTCCTTTTGTCCAATCGAAATCCCTGTGGGTGCGCCGGGCGTAAGGATCGATGAGGAGTTTGTTGGGATTGAAGCGGTTGCCCTGTTCGTCACAGTCGGTGATGAACCCCTTGGCCGTTCCCGGTTTGAACGCCGGGTCATAGGGCCAGTTGGGCCCCCAGGCGATATATCCGTAATGCTGCCCGACGCCGATGCCGGCGATATAAATCGACCAGAGATTCGTGCCCTCCTGACGGGTCATGGGGAAACGCATGGTGGGAAGGTTGGATTCGGGATCGTCAAAGAGCAGGATTTCAATGCGCGTCGCGTGTTCGGAGTACACGACAAAGTTGACGCCCTTGTCGACAATCGTCGGCCCCATATATTTTTTGAGGGCTTTTGCGTCGAGCTGTGCGTATGAAGGGGCAATCGCGTGGGTTGCGTACATCTGCGTCGTCGAATTGGAGGAGTCATCGCATCCCATGCTGAGAAGCGATGCCAACCCCAGGGCAAGCCACGCCGATCGAATGCCGCGAAAACGGTTCCTTTTCATGATCCTTTCCTCCTCGTCATGGCGTCCGGATACAAAAAGAAAATCGGACGCGCGCGCTATCTACACGAAAGTTTGCGTTTTCACAAACCCCCATGGGAGGCCATTTCCTCGGATTGTTTCAAAATTTGCCCCAACGCCGTGCGGGCTTTATGGAAAACGGCGATGAAACCGGTCTCTCCAAGCCACGGAGAAATGCGCCGGTTTTCCTGTGTGGGGGATTTGTCGTGAAGCCGTTCTGTCTATCTTCATGGAAAGTGGGTCTGGGTCTTCTGGCCTTCGTGGCCTGGTGTGGTGCCGGTTGCAGTCCAAAATCGGAGCCTTCGTGCACCAATCTCAGCGACTCGACGGAATTCATGGAACGCCATCTCGAAGCGTTTGCCGTCGAACTCGAACGCCATCCCGATCCCGAGGCCGCGTTGTCGCGCCTGGAAGCCGTTCATCGTCTCCATGCGTCGCAGCTCGAAACCTGCGGCGGCATCGTGGCCGAGGCGTTTCGCCAGATGTCCCCCGAAGCCGTGATGCGACACCATGAGGTGTTTATCGGTGATGCGCGCGTCCGCCGTTTTCTCGATGCCCAGGACCGGTTTAACGAATCCGCCCCGGCGCCCCTCGTCGAGCGCCTCGATGACCTTCTCGATCCCCTGTTCCTTCTGTCCGAGTGACGACGCGGTTGGGACGGATACTCGCCATTTTTTTGGAGGGGTGTGTGGGGGAAGTGTCCCCCCAACGCGGCTATTTCGGCTTCGCCTCAATACGCCGCGCCCCCCTCTCCCCCTCCCCCGGCCCCTCCCCTGCAGGGAGGGGGGGCCGGGTCTCTTCCTGCCGGTACTTTTTTCTTCACTTTGATGTGTTATGACACCCCTGGAACTTGCTCAGCACCTTGAAAATACCGGAAATTTTGTGGAATCTTTAAAGATTTACCGCGAGATCTATGTCCAAAATCCGGGGGATGAGGACGCTCTGCTGGGCATCGCCAACTGTGCCCTGGCCATGGATGTCCTCCCGACGGCCCTTGAGTTTTATGTGAAACTCCTGATTTGCAATCACGACAATCCGTGGGGGTATCTTGGGCGCGCGATGGTGTTGTTCCGTTATGACCAGGACGAACGCGCGCTGAGCGATGTGGCGTCTGCCATTGCGCTTGACAACCCGGCGAGCGCGTTGCGGATCGATGTGGCGGCGGCGCTGAATGAGAGCGGGTATGTGCGCCAGGCGTTTGAGGCATTGCGGCCGTTGCGCGGAACGCACATGGAAGACGGGGATTTTCGTGCGGAATGGGGATTTTCGGCGGTGGCGCTGGGGCGGGAGTCGGAATTTTCGTCGCTGAAGGACGCGTTTACACGGGACGCGCAGGACGATCCTTTTTACGGGATGTGCCTCGATGCGGCGGCGGCACGAGGCGGAGATCTCTCCGCCTTTGAGCGTCTTGAGGGGCTTTCCGCGAGTGACGACGAGCTTGCCTGCCGCGCGTCCGTGTTGCTGGACGCACTGGTGGACGGGAAAAAATAGGGGCGAGCGCGTATCTGGCCGGAGGGCAGATAGCGCGAGCGGCGGGGCGTATCCGCCCCCGGCGGATAGCCCGCCTCATGCAGAATCCGCGATAAAAAGCGAAGCGTTTCGGACGTATGTCGAATTTTTGAAGAGGCGGGGCCGTTTTTTAAAAAAAGTCCCATACAGAGTCGGACGGACGAAACAGTTTCCGCGTTGCGCGGGTTGGGAATCTTTGCCATACTTATAAGGATTATTCCTTTTTTGTGGCACGGAGGAAAAGATGCAAAGAGAACGAATTATCGCATGTTTGATGGCGTCGGCGTGTGCCCTGGGCATTTCTGGGCAGGCGGAAGCGGTGTCGATATGTCTGGATCCCGGGCACGGCGGGAGCGATCCCGGTGCGGTGGGATGCAATCTTCAGGAGGCGGAACGGACGCTTTACACGTGCAATCTGCTCAAGCCGTTGCTCGAAAAGGCGGGATACACCGTGTACATGACGCGGACGTCGAATGTGTCGGTGGGGTTGTCGGCGCGTGCTTCGTATGCGAACAGCAAGGGGGTGACGACGTTTGCAAGCATTCACAACAATGCGTACAACGGGTCGGCGACGGGGATTGAGACGTATTGCTACACGAACAATCTGTCGAAAAATAGCGGCACGCAGGCGAAGAATATCCAGAACGAGATGGTGAAGGTCTGGCCGCTGACGAATCGCGGGGCGAAGGAGGCGAATTTTGCGGTGGTTCGCGAGACGAACATGCCAGCGACGCTTTCGGAGCTTGCGTTTATCGACAACTGCTCGAAGGATGCGCCGTATCTGGCGTCGGCGTCGCACCAGCTCAACGCGGCGCGAGCGCATTGCCGTGGCATCGTGGCCAAATGGGGCGGCACGGCGAGTGCCTGCGAGGGGAGTGCAAGCGGAGGCGGGGACACGCCGTCGACGAGCACGGGCAAGGTGATGGCGGGCACGTTTGAGAACACGCTGGATCCGGCGACGCGCACGTGGCTTGGCGGGGTGAAATACACGATAGGTTCTCAGTCGCAGACGACGGGAACGGCCGAGAATTCGTTTGTGACGTTTACGCTTAACACGTGTTCGTCGTTTACGGCGACGGCGTCCAAGAGCGGGTATACGACGGCGTCGCGTTCGGACTGCGGTGCGGTGACGGCGGGCAACACGACGTGGTGTTCGATAGCGCTCGTCAAGTCGACGCCGGAACCGCCTGCCAACGGCAAGGCGGAAGGTGCGGTCAAAAATGCCGCGACGTCCGCCAACGTGGCGGGCGCCAAGGTGACGGTCAAAAACGGCGCGTCGGTGACGTACAACGGAACGTCCAACTGGTCATTCTCGCTTCAGCCCGGCGACTACCAGATTATCGCCACGGCCGACGGCTATGATGACGGCGAGATTACGTGCCATGTCGAGTCGAACAAGACGTCGGACTGCACGATTACGATCATTCCGCAAAAGGGCAAACTGACGGGGACGGTGACGGATGGCACGTCGTCGATTGCGGCGACGGTGACGGTGGGAACTCAGACCGTGGCCTATAATGGCACCGACAAGTGGGTCGTGATGGTCGATGCGGGCACGCATGTGGTGTCGGCCAAGGCCGACGGGTATGTGGCGAGCACGCAGTCGTGTACGGTTGCCGAAGGCAAAACGTCGGAATGCAACATTGTGCTCCAAAAAGAGGCTCCCAAACTCGGTCAGTTGAGTTGCGTGATTCGCGACAAGGCGTCGAACGACCCGATTTCCGGCTCGTTGGCTGTGGGTGAGCAGACGGGGGTGTATACGGGCGACACGCCGTTTATTTTCAACCTGACGGGCGGGACGCACACGGTCACGGCGTCGGCGGAAGGCTACATCAGTGGGTCGGTTGAGTATGAAGTCGTGCCCGAGCAGTCGACGGATTGCGTCGTCAAACTGTCTCCGAAAGCTGGGACGCTGGTGGGCAGTCTCGTCGATGCGTTGACGGGCGAGGCCATTGGTGAGGAACACGAGGCCCAGGTGAAGGTGGTTGGCCAGGATATGGAAATCGAGGTTGGGGCGGACGGCAGCTGGACGGTGGACAACCTTCCGGCGGGCACCTATTCGATCGAAGTCGTCGCCGACGGCTACCAGCCGATCACGTCGTCCTGCACGGTGTTGCCGGGCAACGTCGAATCGCCGTGCGAAATCCGTCTGGTCGGGGTGGATACGCCGGTGGGGCACATGAGGGGGATTGTGTACGACTCCCGCAGCCGTTCCCTGCTCATTCCCGCGACGGTTCAGATTCAGGGGTTTGCGCCTGCCGAATATCCCGGTACGGGCAAGTGGCTTTTGGAAAACCTCCCCGCCGGGGTGTACAGCGTGTCTGCGACGTCGAAGGGGTATTACAGCGCGACCAAATCGTGCAAGGTGTACGAGGGCGAGACGTCCAACTGCGATCTGGCGTTGGCCAATATCGAAACGCAGTGGGAGGTGGAGTCTTCGGAGCCCGAGGTTTCGGTACAGGAGCTGTCGGATTCGTGTTCGGCCATTCCGCAGCGCGACAGCCGCGTTCCGTTCGGTTTCCTTGCGATGTTCGCCGGCGCGCTTGCCGCGCTTGGATGGCGTCGGCGTCGCGGTCAGCTTGATCACTAACCCTTATCGATAAAGGAAATGTCCGATGAAGATGAAATGGTTTCAATTCGTACTGGCTCTATCGTGCATCGCCAGCAGTGCGGCTTTCCTCCCCTCCGCGTTTGCGCAGGACGCTCAGCCGCGCGACGGCGAGATGGTCAAGATTCGCTTTGATGCGCTGTGGAAACTTCAGTATTTGCCCAATGCACCTGTCAGGGATGCGGCGGTCATCGCGCGGGATCTCAAGTCTCCGTCGATCTCTCCCGACGGATCCCAGGTTGTCATGTTCAAGCGCGGTCTGGACGGCGAGCCCAACGCGCTGTCGCGTTGGTCGCGCGGCGACGTGCAGACCATCGTGCGCGACGAACAGGTTTCGATGTTCATCACGTGGAATGATGAAAAAAACATCTCTGTGCGTCAGTTTGACAGGCCATTTTTTGAGAATGGCGAAAAGTTGAACTTTACGCTGGATGGCAAGGGCGCGCGCTTGCGAGATCGGAAGCCGTTGCGTTCGGAAGCCGTCCGTGCGTTTGATGCCGACGACGTCATTCTTCTCGTGCGTCAGGACACGCGTACGCTTCAGGCGATTTCGGACACCTCTTCGGATCGGTATTTTGGTCCCGTGGTGTCTCCGGATTCGCGATTTGTGGTGTATAACGGCCTGACGACGGGGGTTCATTTGTTTGATGTCGAGGCCAACGCCGTCGTGTTTATCGGTCTGCATGGCACCCATCCGACGTTTTCGCCGGACGGGCGTTATCTCATGTATACCGACACGCGCGATGACGGTCACACGTTTACTCAGGGGAATCTCGTCGTGATCGACCTGCGAGAAAAAACCTTCCGTTTTGTGTCGAACCCTGACGGCGAAATCCGCATTCACGGCACGCTGAGCCGTGACGGACGGTTCGTGGCGTACGAAACAGACGATGGACGCATTATGCGGGCCGGCTTGTTCGAGTGAACGCTGGGTGAGAGGGTGATCGTGGTGTGCGCGGGCTATCTGCCGGTGGCAGATACGCCTTGCGCGCGGCGCTATCCGCCGGTGGCGGATACGCGCCGCTTTTTTTTTGTCTTGGGGTTAAAGCGTATACAGATCCGGTTTTTCTTCGGTGATGCGCCGATATTTTTGGGGGTGCAGGGCTCTGTCGAGAATGCCCGGATGGACGATGAACGATTTGGTTCGCGTTTCGGTGGGACCGACAGAGAGGCCCATCAGACGTCCGTCGAGGGTGAACATGGGGTATCCGTTTCTCGCCGTATGGTTTGACATGCCGTAGAGATGGGCGGTGTCGACGTGGAGGACGTGCTGTGTGAGGCTTTCGTAGGGGGTGTTTGGGCTGAGCATGAGATAGGCGTGCGCGGGGATGGGGGCTTCGGGGTCAAAGGGAAGGACCGCGACGCCGTCGACCTTGGGGTGGGGGGCGGTCGAAAGGACGGCGACGTTTTGCGCATCGTCGCGGTAGTCGAGTTGTGCGACGACATCGGTGTTGGCGATGCGCACGGTAAACGATGTGCTGCCGGTGAGCCAGTCGGCGGTGGTGAGGTAGTATTGTCGCGAGGCGGAGACATTTTCTTTGGCCGTCGGCCGACTGGCAAAGGGACTTGAGACGGATTCAAGCCCGCGTCCAAAAAAACTCGTCGGTGGGACGTCTGTGTCGGGGTGAGAATCTCCGGGTTGTGGGATTTTTTGGAATGCTTCCGGGGGGAGGATGTCCTGGAGGGCGTCGGGCTGGACCGCCGCAGCGGCCCCGTCAAAGGCGAGGCCGTTGCCGTCATAGGGATGGCTTGGTGTCTGTGAAGCGTGAACGATGAAGACGGCTTTTTCCAGGCGCTTCTGGAGTTTGCCGTGTGCGCTCATGGAGAGCGTGAGATCGTCAGCGTGAAGGACGGTTTGGGTGCCGCCACCGGGTGTTTGGGCTTGTGCAGTAGGGATCGCCATAAACAGTATCCCTACTGCGAGCGTGAAGCCGTTTGTTTGCACAGCCATTCTCCTCACAGCAGACATGGCGTATCGCCATGCGCGGTTTTGCGTTTTATGAAGGAGAAACGGGGGGATGGCAACTTTTGGGTCTTGGGCCGAAACGCGAGGTCTCGTGCGGGCGCTTTAGCGCCCCCAAAAAAGAAAGCCGCCGCGTATCGTCCCGCAGGGCGATAGCGGCGGCCGGGCGCGGCGTATGAAATAGCCGCGCGCCTCCAAAATGCTTGCGCTATTCGGTCGTCTTGGCCTCGGCATTCGTGGGGTTGGCGTCAGCGTCTGTGGGGTTGGCGTCAGCGTCTGTGGGGTTGGCGTCAGCGTCTGTGGGGTTGGGTTCG
This sequence comes from uncultured Myxococcales bacterium, assembly GCA_945875805.1. Taxonomy (GTDB): domain Bacteria; phylum Myxococcota_A; class Bradymonadia; order UBA4248; family UBA4248; genus UBA4248. The sequence continues at coordinate 61,539 of CAMCLY010000001.1, forward strand.
GGAGATTGTGTATTAGAATTCTTTTCGGAGTTTAATTCAGAATTTTTGTCCGAATTATCCTTTGAGTTTTGATTTTTATTGTTTTTATCAAGTTTGGTGAGTTGTTCGTCGGTGAGTTGGAATTTGGTGTTGAACTGGAGGACATTTTGTTTGCGCCATGGTCCCCAGATGCAGAGTGCGATGCCGATGAGTCCGATGATGAGGAACGGGATGCTGAGGCATTGTCCCATGCGCAGGCCGCCGATGCGGTCGTCGACCTGATATTCTTTGAAGAATTCGACGAAGAAGCGCATGCCGAAATAGAGCGTGATGATGAGGGAAGCGGAGAGGCCGAGGGGGCGCGGTTTGTGGGATTTTTTGTAGTAGAAGTACATGGAGAACATGACGATGGCGGCGATGATGCCCATACCGATTTCGAAGAGCTGTGAGGGGTATCTTGGGGTTTGGTCGTATCGCGTGAAGATGACGGCGAGAGGGGAGTTTGGGTCGCAGGGCGCGCCGACGATTTCGGAGTTGAAGAAGTTTCCGAGTCGGACGCAGACCATGGCGAATGGGATGGCGAAGGCGACGCGGTCGACGGTGACGCGCATGGGAGTGTGTCGCCATATTTTGTCGTATGCGAGGCAAACGAGGACGAGTCCTAATGCGGCGCCGTGACTTGCGAGTCCGCCTTTCCAGAAGAACAGGATTTCGACGGGGTCTGTCATGTATCGGTCGAAATCGTAGAAGAGGCAGTGGACGAGTCGAGCGCCGACAACGACGCCGATCATGAGGGCGTAGGTGAGGTTGGTGGCGCTTTCAGGGTCTTCACGTTCGTCGCGATACCGCCACCTCAGGGTCATGTATCCGACGGCGAGAGCGAGGGCAAAGAGGACGCCGTAATATCGAATTTCAAAACTTCCGATGCGAATGAGTGCGGGGTCCCAGTCCCAGACGAGGAGGCTAAGGGCCCCGAGAAAATCAGTCATAACAAACCTCCGAACCGCCAGTGTGGCGGGTTAAGCGAAGCCGATGGAAAAGAGGTGTTTTGCAGGGAGGTTCCGACAGTGGATTCCGCGCAAAACTTGGGTGCCAAGGGCACATGGGGAAACAACTTGCAGCATTTTGCTTCATTTGCCTATCAATTTTGACAGTGTGGGTGGGGGGAAAGTGTAAAACGTCAAATCCGTTGGTTGATGGGTTTTTATCGTGGTAGATGGCGTTTTTGGGAGCTATTGGGGGAATGTTCAGGGGTGAAGGAGCGTGGGGGGCGAGTGCATGTCGGGCGTGCGTGGGATAAGAAAAGAAGGTGACGATGACGTGTCGAGGGCATGAGAAGCTGTTTCGGGATCCGGTTCACAATGTCATTCAGTTTGACATGAACGATGCGACGGATCGGATGTTATTTTTACTGATCGATACCCCTGAGGTTCAGCGGTTGCGTCGCGTGTGTCAGCTTGGGTTGGCGGCGTATGTGTATCATGGTGCCGAGCATTCTCGTTTTGGTCATTCGGTGGGGACGCAACATGTGGCGAAGCGTCTTTTTGACAGTGCGAGCCCGCGTGGGGATGCGTTTGAACGCGCGGTGACGCGCGCGGCGGCGTTGTTGCACGACGTGGGTCATGCGGCGTTCAGCCATGCGTTTGAATCGGGGATTTCGGAGATCTGCCCGTTTGATCATGAGTCGATGACATGTGCGTATATTCTGAACGAAGACGGGGCCATTTATAAGATATTGCACGATTTTGATCCGCGGATGCCGCAGCGCGTGGTGTCGTGTATTACGCAGGATTCTCGTGCCTGGTATCACCCGATTGTGTCGAGTCAGCTGGATGCCGATCGCATGGATTACATTTTGCGCGACGGTTACATGACGGGGATTCGCAATTATCTCTATGATATTGATCGCATTCTTGAAATGCTCGGGTGTGACTCTGAAGGCTTGGTCGTCGAGTATCGTGCGATTCATGCGGTAGAGACGTATCTGATCAGTCGTTATCACATGTATCAGCAGGTGTATCACCATAAGGCGGTACGCGGGGCGGAGAAGGTTTTGGAGTCGATATTTCGCCGGGTGTCGGATTTGGGGGTGCGGGGAGACACGTCGGTCTATGAGGTGGGACGTCTTGGGACATTGTTGCGCGATTGCGTGGCCCACCGTGCGGTGGATCCAAAGCTTTGCGTGCGGGTTCACGATGCGCATGCATGGGCGGCGATCGATGCGTGGCAGGATTCGGATGATCCCGTGTTGTCGGATTTGTCTGGGAGTTTGTTGCGACGCCAATTTTTCAAGACGGTGGAGATACCGGACGAAAGTCGCGGTCTTTTGCGCGAGAACTGGAGCCGTTTTGAAGAGGTCGTGCGGCGCAGCGGTTATGATCCGGCGTACTATCTGAGCCTGGATACGACGGTAAATCGTGCGTTTGCGCCGTATACGGCGCCGAGTGGTCCCATGCTTCCGTTTATGCCGGCGAAGTCTGGGCATGGACATCCCAACGCGGATATCCGCATTCTTCAACCCAACGGCGAGGTGGTTTCGATACAGGAAGCGAGCGAGATCGTGCGGATGCTGACGCAAATTCATTCGCAGGTGGCAAGACTCTGTTTTCCCGCGAAAGCACGTGAGGATATTCTCTCTGCACTCCGTGAAACCCATGTGATCTGAGGTTTTGTTTTTTGTGTGTGGGGGGGCGAAGTCCCCCCACGCCCCCCCAAAAGGGGAATGGGCCCCCCGCGCGGGCGCGCGGCCCGCTGGCACATA
>CAMCLY010000002.1 GCA_945875805.1 uncultured Myxococcales bacterium
TGCCGTGACCGACGGCAACGACGAAGTTGACGACGAAGCGGCGCATTTCGGCGAGTACGATGGAGGCCGGAGGCCGGGGTGAGCGCCCCGGCGAGGAAGTTTCCAGCAAAAACATTTATTGACGGAGCAAGGCGATCCAGCTGCTGGCGGGCATTTCGTCTTCGAACTGGGTCATGAGGGCGTCGGCTTGTTTGTGGAGGTTGTCGGCGCGCAACGATCGAATGGAGGCGTAGAAGGCCATGGCCCTGGTTTGGGCGGGCCAGTTTTTGTGTTCGAGGATGACGGACCAGTATTGGCGGGCCTGTGTGGTGTGGTGTTGTGCGGCCTGGGCGTTGCCCATGGCCATGAGGAGTTCGGCCTGGATGGCCGATGTGGAGGCGTCGCTGGACGTCTGGATGAGGTCGTAGACGTCTTTGAGGGCGTCAGAGGCATCCGGGTGTGAAGTGAGGATGGCGAGGCGGGCCAGCCGGGCGCCGTATTGGTGGACGAAGGCGTCGCGCGGGGTGCGTTCGAGGGTGGCAAAGGCGCGCGCGGTGGCCGAAATCCAGGTTTGGCTGTGCGTGCGCGTGAGGAGGTCGAACCATTCGTCGGCGAACGCGAGCACGTCGGCGGCGTGCGCGTTGCGGGAAAAGATGCGTGCAAAGTGCTGGACGACGCGTTGCGGGGCGCATCGCGGGATCCATTGGGCGGCCTCCATTCTGAGCAGCGTGACGGCGGCTTCGGCGTCCGTCTGGGTGAGGGCTTCGAGTCGCGCCTGTGCGGCGTGGTCGAGGTCGGGCAGGGGGTAGGTGTCAAAGCAGGCGAGTTCGGCAAACGACGGGTGTCCGAAGATCGCCGTGGCGATGGCGCCGATTTTTTGGACGATGGGGGTACGCACCGAGGCGTCGAGTGCGGAGACGTCGAGCCGGTCCCAGTGCGAGCGTGCCGAGGCGTAGCGGTGATGGGCGAGGTCGTCGAGGAGGAGAATGGCGCGGGCGGTCGGGGTGAGCCATGAGGCGTCCGAAAGCAAGGCCAGTTCTTCGAGGAACTGTGTGGTTTCGGGGGCGATGTCGGGGAGCAGGGTGACGGTTTCGTCCCGGGCCTGTTCGACGAACCGCCGCCCCTGTGGCGTGCCGAGGATCGCCGCAAATTCCGGGGATTTGGCGAGTTCGCGGGCGACGTGCTGTCGCTGTGCGGGGACGAGTTTGTCCGAGAGGGCGATGATGTCGAGCCATCGAGCGCGGCGCGCGGATTCGTCAAAATCGTGGTCGAGTTCGAGAATTTCGAGGTCGAGCCCAACGGCAGCCATGGGGTCGCAGTACGGCGGAAGTTTTTTTCGTGCGTCGATGCGGTATTGCTGCACGCGGTCCGGGGCTAGCTGGTGCGCGAGCGTGCCGATGCGGTCTCGGTATGTCATGGCGCACGTCCCAATGGCTATCCATTGCGAGCATGCGTCGGACTCGCCGGGTTCAAAGGCGTGGTCGAGGCATGCGGCGTAGGCGTCCTTTTCGGCCTGCAGTTCGGCGTCGCGTCCGGGGTATCGGTCGGTGGCGGGCTGGGCGAGGGCATTTTGTCCAAAAAACGAGATGAGGAGCGAGGTCGCGAGAAATTTCAATGAGGTCATGGCGTCGATGATGTGTGAGGGCATTTGGGGTTCGCGTGAGGTGGTCCGTGGAGGTGTTGGGCTGAGGGGGTAGCGGCGTATGCGCTTTGGCTATTTCGCCCGGCACTCCGGGCTCAATACGCCCGCGCAGCTCGCTATCTGCCCCTTTTGGGGCAGATACGCGAGCCCATCCATCTGGGTGGCTGTCGGCCCTAGCCAAAGCCATAGCCGCGTAGGGGGAGGCTTCCCCCACCCAGAAAAAAAACAGGAGGTTTGCCAGAACGCCTGGGTGCGGAAGGATTCAGAGCTCAAAGTTGACGATGGCGTCGATCTGACGCTGTTTTTTGTTCAGGGCATCGAGGAGGGGGAGATCCGAGTCGTCGCCGTGGTTTTGCATGAAATGGAGGCACGGTTTGACGAGGGTTTCCTGGAGGGGGTCGAAGGCGCAGAGGGATCGCATCATGCCGAGGGCGGCGGTATCGCGGTGGATTTCGTCGATTTTGAGGAAACGGGCGAGGGTGGAGACGAAGCGTCGGTCGAGTGGGGACTGGATTTGGAGCCACTGCCGGAGGGTTGGTCGTGTGTCGGGGTTGATTTCGTAGAGGCTTTCGGCGGCGGAGGCGACGAGTTCGAGGGACGGGTTTGGGGAGAGCTGGAGGGCGTTGAAATCGTCGATGGAGAGCTGGCGTGAGTGGGTCAAGTCTTGGAGTGCGCGCATGCGGAGGGGGTGGGGGCGGAGGTCGTCCTTGAGGATGGAGCGGGCGAGGAGTGGGGAATTTTCGTGCTGGCGGATGGCGTCATAGAGTGGGAGTTGGATGTCGGGCCAGAGTTCGCGTTTGAAGGCGTCTTTGAGAAGGGAGATTTCGTCTTGGGAGAAGGCGCTGGAGGAGGCCAGGAGGGAGGCGGCTTCGAGGCGGAGGGTTTCGTCTCCGTCGGCGAGTGCGCTGAGGAGTCTTGGGCGCTGGTCTGGGTCGCCGAGCGCCTGGAGGGCGCGCAGGGCGTGGGCGCGGACGGTGGAGTTTTTGTCGTCGTAGGCGTGTCGTGCGGTGTCGCGTGCGGTGGTGGGGTCGAGGGCATGTGGGAAGGAGGCGATGAGGTCGAGGGCGACGATACGGCGTGACGGGGCGCTGGAGGTGGCGAGTGGGGAGACGAGACGGTCGAGGATTTGGGGGGCGTCGTCGGGCAGTGGTGCGGCGGCGTCGCGGCATTGGAGCAGGGCGCGGGCCAGGCGCAGGGTGGGGAGTTCGTCGGTGTGTTTGGTGAGACGCCTTAGGATGGTGTGGGTGCATCCGTCGTATGTGAGGCCGAATGCGGCGTGTGCTCCGAGGTCGGAGACTGGGGTTGAGGCGATATGCTGTGCCCAGAGGTCGAGGGCGTCGTCATGTCGGAGTGTCTCGAAAATGGCGAGCAGATCGAAGAATCGCGAGGGGTTGTCGATGTCCTGTTTGAGCCATGTGACGAGAACGGAGGCGTAGACGTCGGGGTATTGCCGGAGCCATCGTGTCCATGCGTTCTGGAGCTGGGGATCGCGTGTTTTTCGGGCCAGGGCGGTGAGGCGTGGCCCGGACGAGGCGGGAGGGAGGGCGGTGAGGGCGTCCTTTAGAATGAGGTTTTGCGGGTTGTCGATGGCGGTTTGTGTGATCCATGCGTCGACTTGGGGGAGGAAATCCGGGTCGGTGGAGAGGGTGGTGGCCAGTGGGCGGCGCTGTGGCGGTGTGGCTTGCAGGAGCTGGGTGACGAGGGGGAAATCGTCGTGACGCGGGGAGTCGTCATGGGATTCTTGGGATGAGGGTTGGGATTCAATGGGGGCTGGGGGATTGGGCGTTTGGGCCACAAGTGTGGTGGGGAAAAGGAAGAAAGAGGCGAGCAAGGCGAGGGACTTGCGCATGAAAAAAACTCCGTGGAAGTGAGTGAAGGGGCGGTGTGGAGGGGGGAAGAGGATTCAGAGAGTATAGGGAGAATGTGTGTGGGAATGGAAGCAAAAGCGGGCGTGAAGTGTGGAGGGAGTGTGCTGGCTGTGGGATGGAAAGAAAAGATCGGCGCACAAGAAAAAAAACTTGACGGAAAAGAATGCAGCGAGTAGAAGGCGCACCCGTTGCCCGCTTTGCGAAGTAGCGGCAACTTTTGAAAGGTCGCGGAACGTGAGCGCTGATGTGGCTCAATTGGCAGAGCACCTGATTTGTAATCAGGGGGTTGGGGGTTCGACTCCCTCCATCAGCAATCGAGTTTTGGAGAGGTACCTAAGCGGTCAACAGGGGCGGACTGTAAATCCGTTGGCTCAGCCTTCGTTGGTTCGAATCCAGCCCTCTCCATGGAGTGAAATTTCAAGAGCGGCGGGTGACGATATGGAGAGGTACCTAAGCGGTCAACAGGGGCGGACTGTAAATCCGTTGGCTCAGCCTTCGTTGGTTCGAATCCAGCCCTCTCCATTTAAGCGGGTGTAGCTCAGTTGGTAGAGCAATAGCCTTCCAAGCTATGGGTCGCGAGTTCGAACCTCGTCGCCCGCTTTTATGCTTGTGTAGCTCAGCAGGTAGAGTACTTCCTTGGTAAGGAAGGGGTCACCGGTTCGAATCCGGTCACAAGCTTTTTTTTTGTTTTGTCGCCTCACGGTGAGGCAATTTTGTTTGTGCCATGGGCACACATTTCTTTTCCCCATAAATTGGAGGCGGGCTGCTATGGCCAAGGAAACATTTCATCGCGATAAGCCACATGTGAACATCGGAACGATCGGTCACGTCGATCATGGTAAGACGACGCTGACGGCCGCCATTACGACGGTTTTGGCGAAACATAATCCTAACATTCAGGTTATGAAGTTTGACGATATCGACAAAGCGCCTGAAGAGAAAGAGCGTGGTATTACGATCGCGACGGCTCACGTGGAATATCAGACGGCCAACCGCCACTATGCGCACGTCGACTGCCCGGGACATGCTGACTACATCAAGAACATGATCACGGGTGCCGCCCAGATGGACGGTGCGATTCTCGTTGTGAGTGCCTATGATGGCCCGATGCCCCAGACGCGTGAGCACATTCTTCTTGCCCGTCAGGTGGGCGTGCCCTACATCATCGTATATCTGAACAAGGCTGACCTTGTGGATGATGCCGAGCTTTTGGAACTGGTTGAGATGGAAGTTCGCGAACTTCTTTCGAGCTATGACTTCCCTGGCGACGACACGCCGGTTATCGTGGGTTCTGCTCTCCAGGCGTTGGAAGGCGTGGACAGCGAATATGGTACGCAGTCGATTGATCGCTTGATGGAGGCTGTGGACACGTACATTCCTACGCCGCAGCGTCCTATTGACAAGCCGTTCTTGATGCCTGTTGAAGACGTGTTCTCGATTTCGGGTCGTGGTACGGTGGCGACGGGCCGTGTGGAATCCGGCCAGATTCGCGTGAACGATGCGGTAGAAATTGTCGGTATGAAAGAAGAGATCGACAAGACGGTCGTCACGGGTGTTGAGATGTTCCGCAAGCTTTTGGAATACGGCGAAGCCGGTGACAACATTGGTTGTCTGCTCCGTGGTACGAAGAAAGAGGAAATCCGTCGTGGTCAGGTTTTGGCCAAACCGGGTTCGATTCATCCTCACAAGTCCTTCAAGGGTCAGGTTTACGTTCTGTCCAAAGAAGAGGGTGGCCGTCACACGTTCTTCCGCAATGGTTATCGTCCTCAGTTCTATTTCCGCACGACGGACGTCACGGGTGTCGTCACGTTGGAAGGGATTGAGATGGTTATGCCTGGCGACAATGTCGATCTGAAGGTTGACCTGATTGAACCGATCGCCATGGACGAAGGTCTCCGCTTCTCGATTCGTGAAGGTGGCCGCACGGTGGGAGCCGGCGTCGTCTCGACGATTCTTGACAAGTAAGCAGAGTGACAAAAGTTTCACGGCATAGGGATATGCCGTGAAATGTAGGGGCGTAGCTCAGTTGGTAGAGCAACGGCCTCCAAAGCCGTGGGCCGAGGGTTCGAATCCTTCCACCCCTGTTGAGCAAGCCTTTTGTCGTATGACAAAAGGCTTTTTTGTTATCCGGGAGCATTGGCATTCGATGGATGAAGTCAAACGCTATGTGAACCTTGCGTTCATTTTTGCGGCGATTGTGATGGCGTGGTTTCTGATGAAGATATCTGCGTTGATCATGGGGCTGTTGCAGGTTGCGGATGTCCGTCTGATGGGCGAGTACGTGACGTATTCGACGATAGCGGGGATCATTCTTGGCGCGGTGGGAGCGTTTGCTCTTTGGCGCAGTCCGAAGGTCTATGAAGGCGCGCTGAATGTGGCCCGGGAGATGAAGAAGGTCACGTGGCCGACCAAGGATGAGACGGTATATGCGATGAGGGTCGTGATAGCGACGAGTCTGATCGTGGCAGGGATACTGTTTTGTTTTGATTTTGTGGCCAAAGAGATGACGGACCTGATATTCGGCATCAAGTAAGGTGTTGACAGGCGAGTTAAAGGGCATTAGAAGGCGTGCGCCTTTTATGGACGTGAAAACCGGCTTGGGTTGGTTTTTTGTCTGAATTTGGGCGCTACGTGGCGTTGCGAACATTCGGAGAGGACGTCGGCATGGGGATGAAGTGGTACATTGTGAATACGCATTCTGGCTGTGAGAATCGGGCCAAGCTGTCGCTGGAGCAGCGTATCAGGACATCGGAATTGAAGGACAAGTTTGGCGAGGTGCTCGTGCCTGTCGAGACGACGGTGGAGACGAAGAAGGGAGGAGAGAAACGCCAGACGACGCGGAAATTTTTTCCGGGTTATATGATTGTCCAGATGGAGCTGACGGATGAGACGTGGCATCTTGTGAAGGGAACGGACAAGGTGAGTGGTTTTGTGGGGGGTACGACGGAACCGCCGTCGATGAGCGACGAAGAGGTCGAGCGCATCATAGGCAAGATGAAGACGAGTGTGGAGAAGCCAGACATGGCTTCGACGCTTGAACTGAAGGAGACTGTCCGCGTGTTGGACGGTCCGTTTATGAATTTCTCTGGGAGTGTGGAGTCGATTGATCGAGAGAAGGGTCGTCTTTGCGTTCTCGTGAGCATATTGGGTCGCGTTGTACCTGTGGAACTTGAATTTTCGCAAGTTGAGAAGGTGAACGCCTAGTATTGGAATAGGACATGGCCAAGAAAATTGTAGGTTACGTAAAATTGCAGTGTCCTGCTGGGAAGGCGAATCCAGCGCCTCCTGTGGGACCGGCACTCGGTCAGCACGGCGTGAACATCATGGAGTTCTGCAAGCAGTTTAATGCGAAGACGCAGAAGGGTGATGGGATTTTGACGCCGGTGGTGATCACGGTTTATGCGGATCACAGCTTTACGTTTGTGATCAAGACGCCGCCTGCGGCAGTGTTGATCATGAAGGAACTCGGTTTGAAGGGCGGCAGTGGCGTTCCGAACCGGGAGAAAGTTGGCAAGATCACGAAGGCTCAAATTCAGAAGATAGCTGAGATCAAGCTTCCTGATTTGAATACGGACAGCATCGAGTCAGCGATGCGCACGGTCGCCGGGACATGCCGTAGCATGGGCGTCGATATCGTGGATTAAGGAGGAGAAGTAAGATGCCAGCTCGAGGTAAGAAGTACACAGACTCGATTAAGTTAGTCGATAGGCAGAAGCGTTACGACAACATCCAGGAAGCGATGGAACTCGTCAAAGCGATGACGAAGACGAAGTTTGACGCGAGCGTGGATGTGGCTGTTCGGCTCGGCGTTGATCCGCGTCATGCGGATCAAATGGTTCGCGGCGCGGTAGTACTGCCCCATGGAATTGGTAAAACGGTTCGCGTAGTGGTTTTCGCCAGTGGCGATAAAGAGAAGGAAGCGCGCGAGGCGGGAGCGGATTTTGTGGGTGCAGACGACCTCGTTCAGAAGATCCAGGAAGGGTGGCTTGAATTTGACAAGGCGATAGCGACGCCTGACATGATGGGTAAGGTTGGCCGTCTCGGTCGCGTACTTGGCCCGCGCGGATTGATGCCCAACCCCAAAGTCGGAACGGTCACCACGGATGTGGCTCGCGCCGTGAAAGAAACGAAGGCCGGACGAGTGGAATTCCGCGTAGAACGTGCGGGTATCATCCATGCGCCCATCGGTCGTGCTTCTTTTGAGGCCAGCCAATTGGCAGAAAACTTCACCAGTCTGATGGAAGTTCTTTTGAAGCTGAAACCGGCTTCGACGAAAGGCACGTACGTTAAGAGCATCACCGTGAGTTCCACGATGAGCCCTGGCGTAAAGATCGACACGTCAATTCTCTGATTGACAGAGCGTTTTGGGCGCTGTAAAAGGCGCCCGTTTTTTAGACGGGCCATCGGGACCGTCGGAGATGTGGGTAGCTTGGAGCTTTAATATCCCCCGAGGATGCCTGCTAAGCCGGAACGATGGGTCAGCAGAAGATTTCTCTGATTCTTGCGAATTCTGGTTCAGTCCGATCTCGATTGACCCATGTTTACCCATCATTCGTGAAGTTTTAGAGGAATTATGAACAGAAACGAAAAAGAAGCCGCAGTAGCTGCTTATAAAGCGCTTTTTGACGGCATCGATTCCGTCGTACTTGCCGACACGAGCAGTGTAACGGTCAATACGATCAACGAAGTTCGCTCGAAATTCCGCGCCGAAGGTGTCACGTTCCGCGTACTCAAAAATACGCTTGCGAAGAAAGCCTTGGCCGGTACGGTACTCGAACCGGTTTGCTCGCTTTTCCACGGTCCCGTGGCCGTGGCGATGAAGCATGAGGATCCCATTTCGCCTGCTCGCATTGCGGTGGAATTTGCCAAGGCCAACCCCAGTTTCAAGATTACGGGCGGTCTTGTGTCGGGTTCCGTGCTCGATGCTAACGGCGTCGATGGTCTTTCCAAGATGAAGAATCGCGACGAGTCTCGCAGCGAATTGCTCTCCCTCTTCAAGGCTTCCGCCACGAAGTTTGCCGCCCTCATCAAGGCTCGCGCCGACAAATTGGACGAAAAAGCGGAAGCGTAATGGTTCGCTTCTCCGTTTTCTTTTGAATCCGGTTCATCCCCGGTTGCTTTTATTTTTTCGCGCGCACAGCGCTTTAATCCCCAACGGGAATTTTGGAGTTTTGCATTATGGTTACCGAAGAACAAGTTATTGAGTACCTTGAGTCCCTTACGATCATCCAGCTGAACGACCTCGTGAAAAAACTCGAGGAAAAATGGGATGTGAAAGCCGCTTGTGGCGGTGGTGTGGTTGTGGCTGCTGCCGCCGCGCCTGCTGCCGAAGAACCCACGGAATTCAAAGTCATCCTCGCCGACGTGGGTGCCAACAAGATCAACGTCATCAAGGAAATCCGTGGCATTACGGGACTCGGCCTCAAGGAAGCCAAAGAACTCGTCGATGGCGCTCCCTCCACGGTCAAGGAAGGCATCGAAAAAGCCGAAGCCGAAGAGATCAAGAAGAAACTCGAAGCGGCTGGCGCCAAAGTCGAAATCAAGGCCTAATCTTGCGCTTTGCTCAAAAAAAGCCCCACGTTTGTGGGGCTTTTTTTGTATCAGGTTTGGTTTCCGGTGCTTCCGAAGCCGTGTGTATCTCGCCGGGTGGTGTCAAAATGTGAGACGGTTTTCCATGTGACGTCGCAATGCCGCATGAGGACGGCCTGTGCGATGCGATCGCCTGTGTGCACGGTGTAGGGTGTGTCGGAGGTATTGAAGAGCAGGATCATCATTTCGCCGCGATAGTCCGGGTCGATGGTTCCCGGGGTATTGAGGACGGTGATGCCGTGTTTGAGGGCGAGTCCGCTTCGTGGACGAATTTCGATATGGAGGCCTGGGGGGATTGAGACGCGCCATCCGGTGTGGACAAGGGCGCGTCCGTGCGGTGGAATTTCGAGGTCTTCGACGCTTGAGAGATCGTATCCCGCGGCCATGTCGGTCTGTCGAGCGGGGAGTAGGGCGCGTTCGTGGATGCGGATGAGGTTGACGGAATGTTTGAACTTTTCGAGGAAGTGGATGAGGTTGGTGATCATGATCATGGATGGGGGTGAAGGGTGAAGCCGGAACGCCGGCGTGCAGAAGACCGGATGTCGGTGGAAAATGGGCTGAGGTCCGGAAAAACATTGAGTTTATGAAAAAAAGATGGATTTTGGCGAGGAGGGGGGCGGCGCGTATTTGCCCGCAGGGCAAATAGCGACGTTGGGGGGAGACTTCCCCCCTCCAGAGAAAAAAAACGGGATGAACGCAGGGCCGTTTTTGAGAAAAGTGCATATAAGGTCATGGTAAGGCAGAGTATGGAATCGAATGGAATAGAGCCGAGGACATTGTATATTGTGGCGACGCCGATTGGCAATCTCGGGGATATGACGGAGCGTGCGTTGTATGTGTTGTCGCATGTGGATTTGGTGTTGTGCGAGGACACGCGTCACAGCGGTCAGTTGCTGGAACATTTTGGGATACGCGGTCGGCTGTTGAGTTATTTTGCGCACAACGAGGCGCTGAGGACGGATCAGATTCTGCCGAAACTTCGTGAGGGAGGGAGTGCGGCGGTGATAACGGATGCGGGGACGCCGGGGATATCGGATCCGGGGGCCCGGCTTGTGGACGCGAGTATAGAGGCTGGGGTGCGCGTGTGTCCGGTGCCTGGGGCATCGGCGGTGGTGTCGGCAGTATCGGCGAGTGGATTTTATCGCGAGACGGGTTTTGAATTTGTCGCATTTTTTCCGCGCAAAACGTCGGAGCGTCAGGCGTTGTTCCGTCGATGCTGTGATCGTCCGGTCTTGCTGGTGGGTTATGAGTCGCCGCAACGGATAGAGAGTCTTCTGGCGGATTTGGAGTCAGTGGTGGGGGCGGGGCGTCGCGTCTGCATGTGCCGGGAGCTGACGAAGAAGTTTGAGACGATTGTGCGCGATACGGTGGGGGGATTGCGGTTGAGGCTTCGCGAGACGCCGGCACGTGGGGAAATCTGCCTTGTGATAGAGGGAGCGGATGCGGTGCGCGATGCGGGGGAAGGGTTGAGCGTTGAGGCACGGAAACTGGCGGATATTCTTGTGTCGAGGGGGCTTGGTGCGCGGGATGTCCGCGACATTGTGTCGGAGGTGTATGGGTGCCGTCCGAGGCTTGTGTATCAGTATGTGCTGGAGTCAGCGCCGAAGGCCGTGTCTGGGGAGAAAAGTGAGCAGGGAGTTGGGGAAGATGCCTAAAATGTTTGCCTGAAATAGGGGGCAACCTTTATACTATTGTGCCATTTGATCACGATGGGGAGAGAGTCAGGGGAATATTTATGAAGATTTACAAGGGACGCATTCCGGTGATTGCTTCGGAAATCGCGAAAAAGCTGATCGACAACGAAGCGGTGGAAGTGCTCGATGAGGAAAAGAGCGAGTTTTTGCTCGATATCGAAGCGGTGTTGCGATCGTATGTGGACACGGAGCGTCAGATACATGAAGAAGCGCAGGATCTTTTGTCGCGGCGCAATGCGGATTTTTCGTCCCTTCCTCGATTCAAGCGCGAGATAGCCAAGAAATACAATTTTGCGTTGGGCGACGATGCGCTGGACTGGATTCTCGACCAACTGATCGAGATGCTGTTTCACACGTCGCATGTCGAGGAAGTCTGGGCAGAGAATTGTGAAATTTGCCGTCTTGCCCGTGAGGTATTGATCAAAAACACGCAGGTTGACGATGAACTCGACGTTGAGGTTCGCAAAAAGATCAAAAATCTCAGCGAGGGGTCGGTGGCCTGGGATATCAAATATCAGCAGGTTCTCGAAGATTTGCGTCGTCGCAAGGGACTTTAGTGTCGCCACGATTCGGGAGTGCTGGGGATGACAATGTATCGACCGAACGTCGGTGATGTTCTTTTAAAGAAGTATGAGATTCTTTCCCTTGTGGGCGAGGGCGCGTTTGGGTGTGTCTATCGGGCGTGTGACAGCAAGCTCAATCGCGACGTGGCGATTAAGTTTATCAACTCCTCGGATCGCATTTTGACGCGATTTATGGATGAACTCGAGGCGATCAAAAAGCTCGATCATCCCAACATTGTGCGGTTGTATGATTACGACATCCTCAAAGGCGGGGTGCCGTGTATCGTGATGGAGTACGTCAACGGTCGTGAGCTTGGGGATGTGCTGACCAGCGTGGGTGCCTTTTCGTGTGCCGAGATTTGCGACATAGCCCTGCAGGTTTTGGACGGCCTGGTTGAAACGCACAAACAGGGCATTGTGCATTGCGATCTGAAGCCGGAAAACATCATGCTTGTCGACGTGGGTGCGCGCAAAAATGTCGTGAAACTCATCGATTTTGGCGTAGCCTCGCTGCTCAACAAGGCATCCGAAAACGAGCGTTCGCGCATGCTGGTGGGGACGCCCCAGTACATGGCTCCGGAGCAGATTCTGCACAAACCTCTGGGACCGTGGACGGATATTTATGCGCTGGGCCTCATTCTCATTGAGCTTTTTACGGGGCATTTTGTTTTTGATCACGAAGATCCGCGCGAAGTGTTGCGCATGCAGCTCTATTCTCCCGTGGTGTTGCCGCACAAACTCGCCTGTACCGAAATCGGGCCGATCATTTCTCGTGCGGTCGAAAAAGACGTGGCCAACCGCTATCAGTCGACCCAGGAGCTTTACGACGAGTTCAAGGAGGCATCTTCCATGATGCGCACGGTGGCGCGCCATCGCCCGCGAGTGGATAGCGTGCGGACTCGTGCCATGCCCTCTCTGTTTAATGACATCGACGATTTTTTGTCTTCCAGCGCTCAGAAAATGGAGCGCAAAGCCTCGTCGTCCCGTCCCAACATTCCGCGCTCCGTGCACTCCCGGGAGTTCAGCGTGGAGGATCTGAATCTTGGTGCTCTCCAGAGTTCCCTGGATGTGATGAGCGTGGCATCGTTGGCGAAGGAGGACGCGCCGCGTCTCGTTCAGCATTCCGCAGACGTTCCCCTTCTTGCGCCGGCCTCTGTGCCGGAGCTTGAGCCCGCTGTCGAGCCGTCCGATCTGGATTCCAATGAAAAGCTGAAACGCATCGAACGCGCGTCCGTGTTGGCATCCGCCTCCAATAAACGCGTGACGTCCATCGATTCCAATCTCGATGCCGTCACGAAAGTCAGCGGTCGCCGTCGTGCAAACGGCCAACGCAAGGTCAGTCACCGCAACCGCAATCTGGCGATGTTGGCGATTTTCGTGCTTCTTTTGATCGGTGTGTTTGGCTATGCCTACTCCTCAGGTCTTCTTGAGGCATGGGGTCTTTTTGCCAAACCTGCGCTCGAAGTCGTAGAGGAAGCCCCTGCACCTCCCAGCGTTTCCCGCGATTTTGTCAAATATTCCATTATTCGCGAAACGGCGACAAAAATGTCCTACCTCGCCTTTATGTCTGGTTTTATCGGGGGCGAAATCCGGTCCGGCGATATCAAGACATACCGCGTCATTGGGACGCCCACGGATGCCGAAATCCATCTCAACGGGGATCTCGTTTGCAAGAGCACCCCATGTTCCGTGCATCTGTTTGGTTTGCCCGAGGGCAACGTGCTGGATATTCGCAAAAATGGCCATGACGTTCCCTTTACCATGCCTTCCAACCAGTCCTCCGACAATCCGATTATTCTCGTTTGGCATCCGTGATTTGGCGGGAGTTTTTGTTTTTTTTTGGGGGGGGGAAGTGTCCCCCCAACGCGGCTATTTCGGCGATGCCTCAATACGCCGCGCCCCCCTCTGTCTGGGTTGACGCATGGTTTCATCCCATTCGTCGAGGTGGGTGTCAGGCAGAGCTGAAGGTTTGGCGGAATGGGATGTTCTGTCTGTTTTGACCCATGCTTTTGTTGTAGGGCTTTGGTTTCGATGGGGTTTAGGCGGTTCCACGTTGGCGTGGTGCTTCCGATTACCGGACGGGTTTTTTTCCGAGTTCGGCCATGGCCTTGCTTGAGAAACCGAAGCCGATGGAGACGACGTGCCAGCTGTGGGGATCGACCTGGTGGAAGGTGTATTCGAGTCGGATGTGGAGTTGCGAGACATCGAACCCGATTCCGCCCCGGAGTCTGAGTTCCCATGCCCAGTTAAACGGGACGAATGGGGTGGTTTTTCGGCTTCCGCCCCAGAAAGACCAGCTGGGTTCAGCCATCAAGTAGACGTAGAGTCCTGGCATGGGGTCGATCCACAATCCGATGAGGAGTGGGAGTCCGAGTCCAGGTGAGACGTCGTCTTTTTTGGAGGCGTCGTCGATGCTCTGGTAGGCGTCGGTCATGAGTCCTGTGGCGAGGAACAGGACGAGGTAATCGGTGCCGAGTCCGACGCCGAGTTTTGCGCCGGCAGAGTACTGGACGATTTCGCCTTCGAGTCCGATGCCGAGGGAGAGGTAGAGCTCTGCAAAACGTCCGACGAGGGTTCCCGGGACGCGGTCAACGGCCATGGCGCGTGCGTGAATGCCGAGGACGTTTCGTTCGCCCATGCTCCGATGGTAGTCGATGCCGAAATCGAGCGCGCCGGAGGGTTTGTCCTGAGCGATGGCGGTGGAAGCCGTCATGGCCGTTAGGGCAAGGGTCATGGCCAAGACGAGTCGGCGGATCATGGTGTTTTCTCCGTGGCGGTGATGGATTCTCGCAACGTGGTAGAAAAATGCATCTGTTCGAGGAGGGGTTTGATTTCAGGGGTGTATCCGCATTGGGCGAGGATTTCTCGGATGGCGTGTTTGCATGGGAGGCATGCCGTGGAGGATTGGCAGACTTTGTTGTCGCGGATGGATTTGGCGTTTTTCAGTCGCGTATTGATTCGTTGAGCCATGTCGTCGCACTGTGAGGAGGTCTGGACGTCTTGGTCCATTCCCAGGCAGAATTCGGCCATGATGTCGGCCTGAGACTGACATGCCGTGAAGAGCGCAAAGAGGGAGACTCGTAAGAGGGTGCGAGGCAGGTTCATGGGGTGTCACAAAGGGTGGCGGCGCGTATGTGCCGTAGGCGCATAGCGCCGCGCGCATGGCGTATCCGCCTTTGGCGGATAGCCTGCGCCGCGGAGGAATATGATGGAACAGGGTTACTGGAATTTGGCGAGGGCGTCGTCGAGTTCGGCCTGAGCGAGCATCCAATTTTCGAGGGTATCGTCGAGTAATTTTTGCGTGGCGGCTTTTGATGTGGTGAGTTCACGAATTTTCGCGCTGTCTTTGTAGGTTTCGGGGATGGCGAGTTGGGCGTCGATGTCGTGTATTTTGTTTTCGAGGTTGGCGGTCTCGGCCTCGAGTTTTTTGACGCGTTCGTCGAGATGTTTAGTGGCTTTTCGGATGGCGTCACGTTGCTGGGCGGATTCTATACGTTTTCTTTTTTTTGAATTGATATTATCGGGGAGTGGATTTTTTTCCTGTTTGGGAATTTGCAGGGCTTGTCTTGTGGCGATGAAGTCTTCATGTTCGGAGTATGTCCCATCGAAGATATCAATGTTTCCGTGTTCGATAGATGCGATTTTATTACAAACTTTATCGACGAACCATCGGTCATGCGAAATGACGACGAGTGTGCCTGGGTAATCGATGAGGGCTTGTTCGAGGGCTTCTCTGGAATCGAGGTCGAGGTGGTTTGTGGGTTCGTCGAGCAACAATAGATTGGGCGCACGGAGGAGGATTTTTGCGAGGGCGAGTTTATTTTTTTCTCCGCCGGAGAGGATGGAAACGGGTTTGTCGATATCTTCGTTTGTGAATAGAAAGGCGCCGAGCGCGGCGCGCAACATGGTCATGGTGACGTTTTGGGGGAGGTCGGCGGCGGCTTCTTGTAATAAAGTTTTAGAAAAGTCGAGCGCGTCGATTTGATGTTGTGCGAAGTGTGCGAGATGGACGCGATCGGAGACGAGTCGTTCGCCTTCAAAGGGAATGATGTTGGCGAGAATTTTGATGAGAGTGGATTTTCCGGCACCGTTGGGTGCGACGAGGGCGAGTTTGTCTCCTCGATAGATACGAAAGTCGAGGTTTTTATATACGATGTTGTCGTCGTAAGCTTTGGAAACGTGGCGCAGTTCGAGGAGGATTTGTGGGGGTCGTTCCGGTTCTGGAAAGTGGAAATGCAGTTTTTTTCGCGTTTGCAGTAATTGGACGGTGTCGAGTTTTTCGAGTTGTTTGACGCGGCTTTGGACTTGTTTTGCCTTTGTAGCTTTATATCTAAATCGTTCTATAAAAGCCTGTTTTTCTGCGATGAGTTGTTTTTGTTGTGCGGCGGTTTTTTCGAGCTGTGCTTCGAGTTCTTCTCGACATTGGAGGTAGTGATCGTAGTTCCCCGGGAACATGAGGAGGCCGTTGTCGTCGAGGGCGGCGACGCCGTCGACGACGTGGTTGAGGAAGGCGCGGTCGTGGCTGACGATGAGCAGGACGCCTGGATATCCGGCCAGAAAGGATTCGAGCCAGGCGAGGGATTCGATGTCGAGATGGTTGGTGGGTTCGTCGAGCAACAGAAGATCGGGTTTGGAGAGGAATAGGCGTGCCAGGAGGATGCGCATCTGCCAACCGCCCGAAAACTCGGAGGTGATTTTTTTGAGTTCGTCCTGTTTGAAGCCCAAAGAGGCCATGATCGATTGTGCCTGTGCGCGCAGACTGTATCCACCTGCCGTTTCGTACGCGTGCTGTTTTTCGCCCAGAAGGGCGATATTTTGTGCATTTGGGTGGCGATCGACGTCTTCTTGTAGCCGGTCGATTTCGGCTTCGAGATCGAGAATGTCCTGCTTACCGGATAGCACAAGGTCGATGGCAGGTTTTTCGTCGAGAAGGGTAATTTCCTGGGGCAGGTATCCGACCGTCATTGTTTTTGGAATGATGACCGAGCCGGCATCGGCTTCGAGTTGCCCCGCGATAATTCTGAGAATGGTCGATTTTCCGGCACCATTGTGACCGACAAGCGCGGTACGTTGAAATCGATCGATCTGCCACGTAATGTCTTCAAATAACTTTTGAGGACCAAAATACTTCGTAAGTCCGGAAACCTGTATCATGACACCCTGTCAACTATGCTCGCACTCCATTCCAAATGCGCCCATTCGGGCGCGCCTCTTTTAGTTGGAATCCCATTAAAGTCAAGACACGGTGGTTTGTGCGGGGGGGACGAAGTCCCCCCACGCCCCCCGAAATGCGAAAAGGGAACATGGCTACGCCATGTTCCCTTTTCGCATTTCATGAGGTGGTGAGGCTTGGTGTGTCGTGTGTGGCTAGGGCCTTTTGTGTGTGGCTAGGGCCTTTTGTGTGTGGCTGAGCCTTTTGTGTGTGGCTGAGCCTTTTGTGTTTGGTAGG
The DNA here is from genome assembly GCA_945875805.1 of uncultured Myxococcales bacterium. Classification (GTDB taxonomy): domain Bacteria; phylum Myxococcota_A; class Bradymonadia; order UBA4248; family UBA4248; genus UBA4248. The sequence goes on from CAMCLY010000002.1 coordinate 16,785, forward strand.
GCCTTTTGTGTGTGGCTGGGCCTTTTGTGTTTGGTAGGGCTTTTTGTGTGTGGCTGAGCTTTTTGTTTTTGGATTTTTATCTTCCTACTTACGGTAAATCCCTAAGAGGGGGTAGCGGCGTATGCGCGCAAGACCGAAGGTCTGAGCACATAGCCGCGTAGGGGGAGGCTTCCCCCCCGCAACACAAAGCCTCATCCATTAGAGAGAAAACGTCATGTGATCGTCGACCCAGTCGGCGTGGATGGTGACATTTTCCTCAAGAGGCGTGGCGAGCATGAATTTGGCGAGGGGATTTTCGAGGTCACGCTGTATGGCGCGTTTGAGGGGACGCGCGCCGTATGCGATGTCGCAACCGGCCGTGGCGAGTGCCTTGAGGGCGTTGGGGGTGAGGTCGAGTTGAACTTTACGATCGACGAGTCGGGATTGGAGACGGGCAAGTTGGATTTTGAGGATTTGTCCGATCTGGTCTGGGGAGAGGGGATCGAAGGTGATGATTTCGTCGATGCGGTTTAGGAATTCGGGTTTGAACAAGCCACGGAGTCTTTCTTGGACGCGCGATTTGCGTTGTTCCGTGGTGAGTTCGGTTTGTTGCATGATGTCGCTGCCGACGTTGCTCGTCATGATGATGACGGTATTTTTGAAATCGACGGTTCGTCCTTTTGAATCGGTGAGGCGTCCGTCGTCGAGGATTTGGAGGAGCATGTTGAAGACGTCTGGGTGTGCCTTTTCGATTTCGTCGAAGAGGACGACGGAGTAGGGTTTACGTCTGACGGCTTCGGTGAGCTGTCCGCCTTCTTCGTACCCAACGTATCCTGGAGGCGAACCGACGAGTCGGCTGACGCTGTGTTTTTCCATGTACTCGCTCATGTCGAGTCGGATGATGGATTGTTCGTCATTGAAGAGGAGGTCGGCGAGGGCGCGAGCGAGTTCGGTTTTTCCGACGCCGGTGGGGCCGAGGAAGATGAAGCTGCCGATGGGGCGTTGCGGGTCTTGGAGTCCGGCTCTGGATCGTCGCACGGCGTCGGAGACGCTTTTTACGGCTTCGTCCTGTCCGACGACGCGTTCGTGGAGTTTGGCTTCGAGTTCGAGGAGTTTTTCCTGTTCATTGGCGAGCATTTTACTGACGGGGATGCCGGTCCATTTGGCGACGACGGCCGCGATGTCTTCGGCGCGTACCTCTTCGCGTAGGAAAGTTTCGTTTCCGTGGGATTCGGCGTAGGCCTTGAGTTCGTCCTGGAGAGAGGCAATTTTCTTTTCGACTTCAGGGATTTTTCCGTAGCGGAGTTCGGCGGTTTTGTTGAGGTCTCCCTGACGCTGAGTGGTTTCGACTTCGGTGCGGAGGGCATCGCGTTGAGCGCGGTATTCCTTGAGTTCCTGCATCATGTCGCGTTCATGTTTCCATGCGGATTTCATGGCTGAGGATTTTTCGCGCAAGTTTGCGATATCGGCTTCGGTCTGAGCGAGTCTTGTCTTGGAGGCGTCGTCAGTTTCTTTGAGGAGTGCTTGTCGTTGGATTTCGAGTTCGATGAGGTCGCGTTCGACTTTGTCGATGGGTTGTGGGAGGCTTTCAAACTCCATTTTGAGTTTTGCGGCGGCTTCGTCGACGAGGTCGATGGCTTTGTCGGGGAGGAATCTGTCGGCGATGTAGCGCTTGCTGAGGTTGACGGCGGCGATGATGGCGGCGTCAGTGATGTGGATGCCGTGATGGGTTTCGTATCGTTCTTTGATGCCTCGGAGGATGGTGATGGCGTCTTGTACGGAGGGTTCGTCGACCATGACGGGCTGGAATCGACGTTCGAGTGCGGCATCTTTTTCGATGATTCTGTATTCTTTGAGGGTGGTGGCGCCGACACATCTCAACTCACCGCGCGCGAGCGCGGGTTTGAGCATGTTACCGGCATCCATGGCGCCCTCGCCGCCGCCGGCGTGGACGAGGGTATGGAGTTCGTCGATGAAGAGGATGATTTGTCCTTCGCTGGCGGCGATTTCCTGTAGGACGCTTTTGAGACGTTCTTCAAATTCGCCACGGTATTTGGCGCCGGCGACGAGGAGTCCGAGGTCGAGTGCGAGGACGCGTTTGTTTTTGAGGGATTCTGGGACGTCTCCGGCGGCGATGCGTTGTGCGATGCCTTCGGCGATGGCGGTTTTTCCGACGCCAGGTTCCCCGATGAGGACGGGATTATTTTTTGTTTTTCGAGAGAGGACTTGCAGGGTTCGTCGGATTTCTTCGTTGCGTCCGATGATGGGGTCGATTTTTCCTTTTCGCGCATCATCGGTGAGGTCGCGGGTGTACTGTTTGAGTGCCTCGAAGGTGGATTCCGGGTTTTCGCTGGTGACGCGCTGGTTTCCGCGGACATCGGCGAGAGCGTGCAGGAGGTCGTCGTATTTGACGCCGAGCTGGGTGAGCACGTCGTGTGCTTTGGAGGCTTCACGGGCCATGGCGAGGATAAAATGTTCGGTGGAGACATAATCGTCGCGCATGGTCTGTGCGATATCTTGTGAGGCGTTGAGGACGTCGTTGAGTTCTCTTGACATGGCCTCGTTTGCGCCGCGCACGACGGGGAGGCGTGCGAGCGCGTCCTGAGTGGTCTGTGTGGCCTGTGTGGGTTTGATTCCGATGCGTTCGAGCAGGGAATTGACGACGGACCCCTGTCCCTGGTCGAGGAGGGCCTTGAGCAGGTGGAGGGAGGTGCATTCGGCGTGGTGCAACGACTGATAAATGTGTTGCATGGACTCGATGGCTTCGCGTGATTTGATGGTCAGATTGTCAAATCTCATAAATCCTCCTGTGATTGGATATGATATATAGTTTAGATAGCAACATTATATATATGATTTGGATGGGGCGGAGTCTGTCTTTCAAGTAGAAGCATGTGGTGCGGCCTCATTCAAACGATGTGGGATCGTAGGCACCTTTTGATGACGTCAAGGAGTTTTTTTTTGAGGCATGTTTTTAGGAAAAACTGCGTTTGGATGAGCGGACGAGGCGCGTGAAAATGGCGAAGTCGAGGGATGGAGCGAGTTTGCGCGTTATAAAATCGCGCTTGCGTTGCGCGTGCTATATCGCATACAAGGAGCGACGGTTTATCGTCGCACTGGGCAAAAAGCTCGATGGCGATAACGCTTTGAAATATTCAAATGTGTCTTTTTGAATCCACACGTCATGTGTGAATTGAAACAGTGGGTAAGCAGAGGAAATTCCCCAGAGTGGGGAGAAATCCTCGTCTTTTTAGGAGAAAAAAGGAAAATGATTCAGATGTCGAACACGAATCGCGTGCTCATGGTGATGGCCAGCGTGGCGTTGTTTGGTCTTGTGGGGTGCAAGCAAGCGCCCAAGGCTGGAGCAGTAGATACAGCTCCCGTGCCTGCGGCCCTGACCGCGGAACAGGCTCCTGCGGTGGATCCCTCGCTTCCGATTCCGCTCAATGTCGGTTTGCTTCCGCTTCGTGGCAACGTCAATGCGAAGGTGACGATTGTCGAGTTCAGCGATTACGAATGCCCGTTCTGCAGTAGAGTGGAACCCACCATTGATCAGATCCTCAAAGACTATCCCAATGATGTCCGTGTGGCGTTTGTGAACAATCCGCTTCCGTTCCACAAAAATGCGATGCCTGCGGCCAAGGCAGCGGTGGCCGCCCAGCGTCAGGGCAAATTCTGGGAAATGCACAAGGAACTCTTTGCCAACCAGAAACAACTGAATGAAGCCTTTTATAAAGAGACAGCCAAGAAACTCGGTCTTGATCTGGCGCGTTTTGAAGCGGACATGAACAGCCAAGAAACGGCCGACTTCATTGCCAAGGGGATGAAGGATGGCGCTGCCTATGGCGTTCAAGGGACTCCTGGTTTCCTCATCAACGGCGTGCTTTTTGTCGGCGCTCAGCCGATTGCCGCCTTCAAGAAAGAGGTCGATGCCGCACTTGCGCGTGCGAACAAAGTGGCTTCCGAGAAGAATCTCTCCGGCGAGGATCTGTATCGTGAACTCGTCAAAACCGCGCCGAAGCCCGCTCCCGAGCCCGAAGAAGCCGCTCCCGCCGGTCGTGTCCTCGTCGATGTGGGCAACGCTCCTGTGCTCGGCGATGTCAACGCGCCCGTCACGATTGTCGAGTTCACCGACTTTGAATGCCCGTTCTGCAGCCGCGGCAACACCACGTTGCATCAGCTCCTCGACGCCAACCCCGGCAAGGCTCGCGTCATCTTCAAACACTATCCGCTTCCGTTCCACAAAAATGCGAAACTTGCCCATCAGGCTGCAGAAGCTGCCAAGATTCAGGGTAAATTCTGGGAAATGTACGATCTGATTTTTGCCAATCAGAAAGCCATGTCCCGTGACGATCTCATTGGCTATGCCAAACAGATCGGTCTCGATGAAGCGAAATTTGTGGCCGATCTCGACAGCGATGCCGTGATCAAAGCGGTCGAGGCCGGCATTGCCGAAGGCAGCAAAGCCGGCGTGCGCGGCACCCCCCACTTCTTCTTCAATGGCACCCTTCTCAGCGGCGCCCAGCCCCTTCCCGCGTTCCAAGCTGCTTTGGACAAGGAACTCGAAGTCGCCAAGGATCCCAAGTACGCAGGTCTCACGGGCAATGCCCTCTATGAGAAAATCGTCAAAGACAACGCGGCTCCCGCGCCTGCGCCCAAAGCGCCCGCCGCTCCGATCGTCATCGACACCACCGGCGCGCCGTTCCGTGGTGCGGCCGATGCTCCCGTCACCATCGTTCAGTTCTCCGAATTCCAGTGCCCGTTCTGCAGCCGCGTAGAACCCACCCTCGACGAACTCCTCAAATCATATGAAGGCAAAGTCAAGATCGTCTTCAAACAGATGCCCTTGCCTTTCCACAACAACGCTCAGAAAGCCGCCGAGGCCTCCCTCTTCGCGCATGCCAATGGCAAGTTCTGGGAGCTCCACAAGCTCATGTTTGCCAATCAGGGCGCTCTTGATGTCGAAAACCTCAAGAAATATGCGACCGAAGTGGGTCTTGATGCCGCCGCTCTGGAAGCCGCCCTCACGAGCAATCAATACGAAGCCGCCGTCAAGGCGGACGTCGAAGCCGCTCAGAAAGCCGGCATTAGCGGAACGCCGACATTCGTGATCAACGGCAAACTTCTCGTCGGTGCGCAACCGATCGATGCCTTCAAGAAAGCCGTCGACGAAGCCCTCGCCGCTGCGGCGAAGTAAGCCGGAACGCATCGCTTGTGTTTTCGCAAACCGCCCTTTCGGGGGCGGTTTTTTTTTGTAGTTTTTTTGTATCTGTTCGCCCGTCTATGGGCGCTGGGCGCCCATACGACGGGCCTTGGCGCGGGCTATTCGCCATGGGCGAATACGCCCGCGCGATGCATTTTATCCAAGCGTCATCCAGGACGTGGGGGCCCAGGTTTGGTCCGGCGAGTTTTGGATGGACACGCCGCATTTGGAGGCAAAATAACGGTGAAATGAGAGCGAGGATGAGAGTTCCGGGTGAAAACTGGTGATGAGTACATCGTCGTTTTCGGCAGCCGTGATGATGTCTCGCGTGACGTGAAGCACGCGCGTTTTACCCCACACGCGGCGTATTCCTGGGGCGCGGATAAAGACAAAGCGTTCTGGGGTATCGCAGACGCCTGGGATTGCCGTATCTTCTGTAAAACTGGCCAGTTGTGCGCCGAACAGGTTGCGTTCGACGGAGGCTTCGATGAGCGAGAGGCATGGCGTTTCCCCGATGATTTCGTCGGCACACAGGATGGCCCCGGCGCACGTCCCCCAGACGCGCATTTGGCGCGAGTGGACGGCGTCGATGATGGCCGAATCGAGTGCAAAACCTTTCATCAGGCGTCGAAGACAACTCGACTCTCCGCCGGGAATGATGAGTCCTCGACATGGCGCCAGGTCGTCTGGATCTTTGACGTAAACCGGCTCGATTCCGCATTGGCGCAGGTGGGCGCCATGTTCGCGGAACCCGCCCTGGAGGGCCAGCACACCTATGGTTTCCTTCACGCTAGATCCCTCTTTTGGCGAGTCGGTCGTCCTCGATGAGGTGATCGCAGTTGATGCCGACCATGGGCTGACCGAGGTTGGCCGAGACGTCGGCCAGGAGTTTTGGGTCGTTGTAGTGCGCGGTGGCCAAGACGATGGCGCGGGCCCGTTTGGCCGGGTTTCCGGACTTGAAGATACCGGAACCGACGAAGATGCCGTCGCATCCGAGTTGCATCATGAGAGCGGCGTCGGCGGGGGTGGCAATGCCACCGGCGGCAAAGTTGACGACGGGAAGGCGTTTGAGTTCGCGGATTTTGAAGGCGAGTTCAAACGAAATGCCGTGATCTTTTGAGAAACGGTAGACCTCGGCGTCGGTCAGGGCGCAGAGTTGGGCGATTTCTCGGTTCATGGTGCGCATATGGCGGACGGCTTCGACGACGTCACCGGTACCGGCTTCGCCTTTGGTTCGAATCATGGCGGCGCCTTCCTGGATACGGCGGCAGGCTTCGCCCAGGTCGCGGGCGCCGCAGACAAACGGGATTTTGAACTGGTGTTTGTCGATATGGTTGTCTTCGTCGGCCATGGTAAGGACTTCGGATTCGTCGATGTAGTCGATGTCGAGGGCTTCGAGGATCTGGGCTTCGACGAAGTGGCCGATTCGGGCTTTGGCCATGACGGGAATGGAGACGGCGGCCTTGATTTCGCGGATAAGGGCGGGATCGCTCATCCGGGCGACGCCGCCTTCCTTGCGAATGTCGGCGGGGACGCGTTCCAGCGCCATGACGGCCACGGCGCCCGCTTCCTGGGCAATTTTGGCCTGTTCTGCATTGACGACGTCCATGATGACGCCGCCTTTGAGCATTTGTGCGAGATTGACGTTAATTTCGTATCGTTCGTTCATGGTAATCGTGAAAAAAAGAGAAAAGAAACCCCGTCTGCGAGTGCAGACGGTTTAGAAACATAGCGCTTTTTGCGCGGAGTTTCGCAAAAAATCTATGGGGAAATTGTAGTGCGAGTGGAGACGTTGAACTTGACCTCGCGCACGCGTTTGGGGAAATCGATGAGAATTTCGACAACGGGGGTTTCCGGGGTTCCCCAGGAGGCGGTTTCGGCGTCGCATCGCACGTGGTATTTTCGGATATAGCCTTTGTCGCGGGCATGTATGAGTTCGGCGGTGACGGTGCGCGCGAGGGCTGCCCAGAGGTTTGCGTCGTTCTTGGGATGTGCGTGAATGACCTCAGCGCAGCGCGTTTCGAGGGCGGCGAGGAGTTCGCGTTCAAAGGCCGCTTCGTCGCATTCTGGGGCTGAGGTGTCGGGGACAAAAAGTCCGGGAGGAACCTCGACGTCGGCAAATGCGTGGGTGGAGGGGAGGGCATCGCGCGAGGGCGGCGTCATGAGACCGATGACCGGGCGCCGGGCGACAATTTTCTGTCGCAACACAAGGACGCCCGCCTCGTCGAGCGTCGCGGCATCGTCGGCGGACAGGGAGGCCGGTTCGTGTACTCCGCGCAGATGGGGGGCTGTTTTCAGCAGCAATGGTGCCGCGACGCAACTCGCCGGGAGCCATTCGGGACTGCGGCGGCCGGGCGTCACGGTCGAAATATAGGGCCAGCAGAGCGTCGCAAAACGCGGAAGTACGCGTTGACGTCGCACGAGTTCGGCGACAGGGGTGTCGCGGGGGGCGTCAAAAATGATTTTGAACGCGTGGGTATCCTGTTCGCGCTGACAACGCGTGGATACGGCGTGTTGAATGGAAGGGTCGGTGAGACCTGGGAGGACGAGGGCGTCAAAGGGGTCGGTTTGGAAAGCCGTATCGAGGGCGTGCAAGACGTCGGTTTCGTCTGAAATGTCGGTATCGACGGCAAGGGTGCGCGGGATGCCGTTCATGGTGGCGTGACATGCGGCATGGGCTGCGAGGAAACTTTGTTGTTCGATCATCCCGCATAGATGTTGAAACTTGGCAAAGGTGTCGGTTTGGACTGGATGTCGCGGGTGTGTGGGAATGGACTGTAAAATGGCGAGTTTCATGGTGGAACTCCAGGTAAATGGGAAGAGGGGGGTGCGGCGTATGGAGCGAAGCGAGATAGCCGCCGCCCTGAGGGCGTATCCGCCGGAGGGCGGATAGCCCGAAAAAAAGCCTCGCGTATCGTCACCGCAGGGGACGATAGCGAGGCCACCCAAAGCACAACCGACTTATGAGGTTCGGTTAGTTGACCTGCGAGTGCTCGCTGTAGCCGGGGACGATGATGTAGACCTGGCGAGTACCGAAAACGAGGCCGGTGGTGGGGTTAATGACGTCGATATACGCCATGAATGTCTGGGCTTCGGCCTTGTAGGGGGCGCAGGTGTCGTTTTGAGCGTAGACGGTGAAGGCCAGATTGGCGCCTTCGACGCGGGAAGAAGCGGTGCCGGTGGCGAAGTTGACGAAGCCGTTGTTGTATTCGGGGGTGACGCCGTCGATTTCGATTTGGGCGGGTGTGGCGGTGGGGTTACATGAGGCTTCGGGTTCCTGCGCCGGGGCGATGTAGCGCGTGGCGACGACCTGTTTGATGAAACAGCTCGTGTTGTTGCCGTTCTCCATTTCGAGTCCGCGGACGCGGGTGGCGACTTCGTAGGTACCGTATTTGACGAGGGCGTCGATGCCGTCGACGACGGTGTCACTCAGGGCGGTGCCGCTGGTGAGGCCGTAACTGAGGATGCACTGATTGTCGATGGGATCGACGCTTCCTTCGGCGGTGGTGACGGTGCAGCATTTATTTTCGCCGCATTTCCAGTTGGAGGCGTCTTTTTTGAAGGCGCAGGCGGGGACGAGGGCGGAGGTTTCGAGGGAGGAGTTGCGCAGGACGGGGTGCTGTGCGCCGGCGGTGATGCCTTCCTTGTCCTTGTTCTCCTTGGCTTCGGTGGCGCTTCGTCGGTAGACGGTCAGCAGGCGGATGCCGTGTTCCTGATAGGCTTTGTGGACGTCGGCGTCGGTGTGGGCGTTGAGGATGTAGTTGGCGTCGTAGATGTATTCCTGGAGGGTTGCCGCGACGGTTTTGGCGGTGGAGGAACCGTGGGAGGGGGCGTCGGTGATGTGGACGACGACGGGGAGGGTGCCGTTTCGGAAACTGACGCCGCCCCAGTGTGCGTCGTCATTGGTGATGATGGGCATCCGGACGAGTTTGCCGGCGGTGGGTGACGTCAGGTCTTTGCCCTCGTAGTAGGCCGTCTGGGTTTCGTTGGTCATCTGGTCGGCCATGGCGATTTGGTAGAGCGACTCGTAACCGGATTCGGGGTAGTCGTAACCGTCGGTGAGTCGGAAGTTTTTGACGGCGTCGTTGAGGGCGTTTTTGGACGACGTGATTTTGCTCAGCAGTTGCCATGGGTTGTCTTTGGTAAATGGTTCGCGATCAACGGCCGCACCGTATCGGGCGGTGCCGTTGGCATTGCTGACGGGGAAGTCGGCGAATGCGGAGATGGCGAAGGCCCAGTCGCTGACGCGCTCCTGGACGCCGGGGATGATGGTGGTCTCAAGTTTTTGCGTGACGTTGGTGATTTCGTTTTGCATCGATCCGGTGACGTCGAGGTTGATGACGACGTCGAGCTTGGAGACGGCGGGTTTGAAGAGGAGTTCGTCGTCCTTCTGGTCGCCTTCATAGGGGAGTTCAAAGTAGAAGTCGAAGACGCCGTTGACGCCGAGTCCTGCGTTGCAGATGAGGTCTTCGGGGCGCGAAATGGTGGCGCGCAGGCCCGTGATGGGATCGTCAAACGAGCACCAGTCCTGGTGATCCGTCTTGCAATGTTCGATGGCGTATTGGGCGGCGGCATGTTCGGCCGCATCGGCATAGCCATCGTTGTCGGTATTTTTGGTCAGCATGGCGGAATGCGCGTTCAGGGAGGTGAGCTTGCCGGAGGCGTCGACCACGGAGTAGTCGGTGCAGTCGATGTGGAACTCTATGCCGTCGGAAAGCCCGTCGCCGTCGCAGTCGCTTGAGACGATGCACTTGGTCGTGTTTCCGTCTTCGATGTAGACCAGTCCATATTCGTCTTTGTCGGGAATCGTGTCGTTGTCGGAATCGAGGTCGTAACGGTCGATGGTGCCGTCGCCATCGGTATCCAGGGGGGATTCTTCGTTATCGGGGACGGTGTCGCCGTCGGAGTCGGTATCCATGTAGTCGGGGACGGTGTCTCCGTCGGTGTCCCACGGGGATTCTGGGGTGCCGGCGGCGCATGGCGATTCACCGCACATGCGGCCGGGCACGTACCCGGCCTCGGTGGTCAGCGTGAGGCCGACGATTTCGATCGTGTCCGAAACCGCGTCATTGTCGTTGTCGTCGTCGATATAGTCGGGGAGGCCGTCGTCGTCGGTGTCGAGGCAGGTGTATTTGGGATGTCCATTTTCGAGCACGGGGTTGCCGTCTTCGCCGAGCACCTGGGTGCACTGGCCTTCGGCGGAATCGGGAATTCCGTTGTTATCGGAATCGGTGTCGATAAAATCATAGAGGCCGTCGTCGTCGCTGTCGGCGGGGGTCAGAAGGGTCAGGCGCGCCTCGACGTAATCGGGAATGGTGTCATTGTCGGAGTCCTCGTCCTGGCAGTTGGGAAGGGTATCATCGTCGGAATCGACGTCGCAACGATCGTAATAATCGGAGATGCCGTCGCCATCGGTGTCGTTGGATTTGAGTTTGTCGTCCTCCGTTTTGGCGATACACACGCCGCCCTCGCATTCGCCCACGATGCACACCGTGTCGGCGGCCGAACACGACTGCCCGACGACCGCGCCGATTTTGCACGTCTTGGTTTCCGTGATGCAGCTGTATCCCGTGATGCACGGCGTGGACGCGCACGATTCGTTGGCGCCGGCCGTTATCGTGCACTTGCCGTTGAGGCATGTGCCCTGTTTGCACGCCTTATCTGACTGGCAATTCCCGCCCAAGTCGGATTTCTGTTCCTCGCTGCTGAGCTGGCACGTTCCGTTGATGCACGAACCTTCGGTGCAAATCGTTTTGATGCCGCACGCGTCGTCAAGCGAGACCTTGAGAAAACACGTGCCTGCATTGCACAAATATCCCTCAATGCAGGGATTGTTTTCGTCACACACCGATGGATTGGGATCCTCCGGGCCGTCCGAAGAACTGTCGTCCGAACAGGCCCCCGCAAATGCCAGGGCGGTAATCATGAGGCTTAGCAAACCGTATTTCGATGGATTTTTCATGGGCGAACTCCTGAATAAAATGACACAACGCATGCCGCTCCATAACCACGGCACCACGTCAGCCGAACCTTACAAAAATTTTGCATTATACTGTGACAAGCGTTCCAACTCAACCGCTGTCGCAGGATTCTGGATTTCTATGTTCCGCTTTATGCCTTGATTTGAGCCCGAAGAATAGCGTAGAAGCATCGCATTTTTCCGTGCCCTGCGGCGTTTTTTGCCGTGGCGGCGTTTCGTGCCAAAGACGGTCTTTTCTTCTTTTTTCGGATGTGCATCGCCATGCAATCGGGTCTCATACAAAAACTCAGTTCCAATTTACAGGGATGGCAACGGCGGCAACTGCGCGGAATGGCGCACGCCCTCAAGCCCATCGTTCAGGTCGGTCATGCTGGAGTCTCCGATCAGCTCGTCGAACAGCTCAACACTGCCCTCTACGACCACGAACTCGTCAAGGTCAAAATCGTCAATACATGCGAAGACGCCATCGAAGACGTCGCCACCGCCCTGACCCAGGCCACTCAAAGCGCCTGCGTCCAGCAAATCGGCCATATCCTGCTCTTCTATAAGGCAAATCCGGACGAGCCTCGCATCGTATTTGTAAAACATCCCACCCCCTCCAGATAGTCGGGTTCCCGCCACGTATTCAGGCCTTTTTATGCCCTCGTCGGGGCGGCGGCTGCCTCGGCCTTCGGCCTCCACACGCCCGCCGCGCGCGGCTATTTCACTGGCGTTCAATACGCCGCGCCCCTTCTCGCAGGGGCCCCTTCCCCCTGCCCGCTCAACCACAAGGTACTCGCCGGACGCGCGCGTCTTTGCGCAGTCCACGATGATGAAAAGATGCTCGAAATACTCATAGATATAACCACAGGTGCGACATGCTTCAGGTGACTCTCGATGCACGATGGCCCAACGCACGACAAATCGCGCGCGTCGCCGATATCATTCGCGAAGGCGGACTCGTCGTCTATCCCACCGACACCATCTACGGACTCGGGTGCGACATGATGCAGAAAAAATCCGTCGAACGCGTCTATCAGATGAAGGGAAAAGATAGAAAACATCCCCTCTCTTTTATATGTCCAGACCTCAAAAATATCGCCCGATACGCCGTCGTTTCCAATACAAATTATAGAATCATGAAACGACTCCTGCCCGGCGCATACACCCTAATCCTGCCCGCGTCCAGAGAGGTGCCGCGCCTGCTCATCAGCAAATCCGCCACCGTCGGGATCCGAATCCCCGATCATCCCGTCACAAAAATGCTCGTCGAACAGCTCGACAATCCCATCATCACCACCTCCATCCATACCCCAGAAAAAGATCAGTTCGCCGACCCCCAGGAAATCGCAAAACGCCTGCCCTTCCTCGACGCCATCATCGACTGCGGGCTCATCGCCCCACAGCCGTCCACTGTCATCGACATGACCGGAGATGTCCCAAAACTCATTCGACAGGGAAAGGGAAGTATCGAGGCCATTCCAGACATTCTCGTCGACGGATAGCCAAAAACCTCAAATCCCCCTGTCCTCTGTGCCGGACATGACGCGCGCTTTTCTCGGCGTGCGGAATAGGAACTCAAAACTTTCAGTTCTCTCCCGCGTCGACACATCTTGCTCGTGCGCGCATTGCTCGTGCGCGCACGCCGAAGGATAACGCTGACTTTTTTTTGATAGGATCAAATATGTATCGAATTGAACACGACTTGTTGGGAGAACATCAGGTGCCGGCGGACGCCCTCTACGGCGTGCATACCGTGAGAAGCCTCGAAAACTTCGCCCTGACCGGAAAACACGTCCACCCCGCATGGATTCACGCCATGGGCGATGTCAAACTCGCCTGCGCCAAAACCTCGCACGAACTCGGCGCATGGAAGGATAACGCGCCCAAAGCCGACGCCATCCTCGACGCGGCACAGGAACTCGCCGACGGCAAACTCGACGACGCCGTCGTCGTCGATCCCCTCCAGGGCGGCGCCGGAACCTCCCTCAATATGAACGTCAACGAGGTCATCGCAAACAGAGCCCTCGAACGACTCGGACTCGAAAAAGGCTCCTACGCAACAATTTCTCCCCTCGACGACATCAACTACCAGCAGTCCACCAACGACGTCTGCCCAACCGCCGCCAAAATCGCCGTCATCCGACAAATCGACGCCTTCCTCCCGGCTCTCAAAACCCTCGAACTCGCCCTGAGACGAAAGGCCGAGCAGACCATGGAGGTCGTCAAGGTCGGACGAACCCAATACCAGGACGCCGTCCTCACCACCCTCGGATTCGAGTTCAAGGCTTACGCCGAAGCTCTCGCCCGCGATTTCGCCCGCTTCGTCCGCGCTCGAAAATCTTTCCTCTCCGTCAATCTGGGCGGAACCGCCATCGGCACATGCGTCAGCGCATCCCGGGAATATGTCGCCGCCGTCGTCCCAACCCTCGCCAAAATCACAGGCATCGACCTCTCACAGGACGACGATCTCATCGACGGCACCCAGAATCTCGACGTCTTCGCACAATTCTCCGGAACCATGAAAACCCTCGCCGTCTCGCTGCTCAAAATGTCCACCGACCTGAGATTCATGTCCTCCGGACCACAGACCGGCATCGCCGAAATCGCCCTCCCCGCCCGACAGGCCGGCAGCTCCATCATGCCCGGAAAGGTCAACCCCGTCATCCCCGAAGCCATGTCGCAGGCCTGTTTCACCGTCATCGGACACGACACCTCCATCACTTACGCCACGAGTCAGGGAAACCTCGAACTCAACGCCTTCCTCCCCCTCATCGCCGACTGCCTCCTCAATGATCTCGACCTCCTGCGCCGCGCCTGCACCATGATGACCGAACGTTGTATCCACGGCATCGAGCCCAACATCGACAAATGCCGCGCCGGCGTCGCCTCCTCCACCGCCCTAATCACCGCCATGGTCGCACGCATCGGATACGACCGCGCCTGCCAAATCGGCATCGACGCCATGGCCGAGGGCAAATCCATCCGCGACAAACTCCTCGAACTCCGCCTCCTCACCGTCGAAGAGATCGAAGAACTCACCAGCGCCAACGCCGTCCGAAAAACCATGAAGGGCTAGAAAATCTCCGGCCTCTTGCTTTTGGGGGAGGGGGAAGTCTCCCCCTGAGCGGCTATTTCGCCCGTTGGGCTCAATACGCCGCTACCCCCTCTTCAAATGTTTACGCCGCGTTCTCCCCGGGCACGTCATTGTCCACCTCCATTCGTGCCCCTTTTGCACGAAAGAACGGGAAATCCCTCCGCATTTTTGCCTCGTATCGACCATGAGAGATGTCAGAACTTTCGCGATCGTCGCGAAAAGTTCGGCGTTTCGTGTCGGCATAAAAAAAAGCCACCGGCCGATGGCCGGTGGCTTTTGGGGATCGCCCGAAATCTGGCGGCTAGAGATTCTTGAAATTCTCCTCGGCCTTGTTTTGACGCTCCGGATTGCTGGGCACGGCACAACGTTCGTACTTGGCGGCAATGACGTAGGCGGCGTTGCGCGCATCGGCCACGGTGTCGGCCGAAACCGACTTGATCATGGCATTGTAGGCCGCCTTCTCGCTGCCATCGAGTTCCTTCTTGATAAAGGTGAGCTGTTTGTCGAGGACGGCCCATTGGCTCTTCTGGCTGTAGGTGGCACCGCAGTGACTGTAAAGGTTGTATTTGCGGTCGTCCCACTGGCAGATGCCCTTGCCGCCGCGGGATTCACTTCCGGGAACCTGTTCGGCGTCCGGCTGATAGTGGCTCTCGGTGTAGATGTTTCCAAGAAATCCACAGGCGAGGGCCTTTTTGTAGGGATGGCTGGAGAAGCATTCGTTGGTGAGATACTTGTAGATGGTGGGGATGTTGTGCGTCCCGATGGCGGGATAACCGGGACCGCTGGGGTTGGAATAACTGCCTCCGGTGCCCGTGTCGGTCGTGGTCGTGGGGGTGGTGCTGCCGGTCGTCGAACCGCTGGGAATCTTGATGACCTGGCCCACGCTGATGACGTTGGGGTTGGAGATCCCGTTGTATGCGGCGAGTGCCTGATAACCACCAGGAACGTTGAACATCGACGCAATTTTGGAGAGGGTGTCGCCGCTCTTGATGGTATACGTCTGCACGGTTCCCGTGGAGGTCGAGCCGGACGAGGGTTTGGAGTCCGCACCACCGCTACCTTTGATGTCCCTTTCGATCTCGCCGCTCTGGAGCTTGCCCTTGAGGTAGGGGCCGGGACAGGCCGTGCTGGAGAACATGTAGTGCGCGGTCAGAGACCCCGAGGCGCTGCCGTCAAAGTGAGGCGTGATGCCATAACGCGAGCAGATGTCGCGGCAGAGCGCGATGGTCGAGTTGTACGCCGCTTTGGACACCGTCCAGTTGGGTTCGTAGCTGTCGTTGGCCACCTCAAACGTGAGGGCCTGATGATCGTTGGAGGGACTGCTGGATGTCCAGGCACGGCGCGTTTCGGCGACGCCTGCACAAATGGTCCCGTCGCTTCCGATATAATAGTTGGCACTTGCGCCGTTGCCATTTTTGTGCATGTTCGCGCAATCCTTGGCACCCATGTTTCCGGCCATGTGATGGATGGTGATCTTGCTGACCTTGTTCTGGCGAGCATTGCTGTTTTTGGTTCCAAAATCGACGCTTTGAGAGGCCAGTGAGGATGACGTGCCGCCGGTGGCGGTCGGTGTCCAGTCGCTGTCTGGATCCGAGGAACCGGCCGAACCCGTATCCGTGGACGGATTGGACGTCGTGCCGCCCGAGACGAGTTGGAGATCCTTGGTATAGACCCAGCTTACGATTTCCTTGATCAGCGCCTTGCTGCCGCTGATTTGCTGCACGGTGTAATTCTTGGCCTTGACCCAGCTCGGGATCGTCTGTCCTGTCGCATACGTCGTGCCCGTGATTTTGACCGTCGAGCCCACGCCGATAGATCCCGACGAGGCCGTGGTGGCCCCCGTGCTGGTCGTGGCCCCCGTGCTGCCCGTGGTCGTGGTCGGCGTGCTCGTGCCGCCGGATACAAGCTGCACGTCTTTGGCATAGACCCAGCTCATAATTTCCTTGAGCAACAGCTTGCCGCCGCTCCCCACTTCGGACACCGTGTACGTGTTCTGCTTGACCCACCCGGGCACCGTCTGGCCCGTGGCATACTTTGATCCCGTGACCTTGACTTTTGAGCCGACCCCGATACTCCCGGACGTGCTGCTCCCTCCCGAGGTCGCGCCGCCCGTCGTCGAAGTGGGAATCTGGATTGTCTGTCCCACGCTAATCATGTTCGGGTTCGAGATCCCGTTGTACTTTGCCAACGCCTGATAGCCGCCGCTCACATTGTAGCGGTCGGCAATCCCTGACAGCGTGTCGCCCGATTTGACCACATACGTTGTACTCATGACGGATTCCTCCACCTGCGTAGCATCCGGTAACCGCGCACATGGCGTTCACTAGGTGCTAAATTCCTATCTTTAAGAGTACCACCGCACCTCCAAAAATAAAAAATTAAAAAATATTCTGCCGCAGACCAAACCATTTCAAACCGCAGAGAATGCCGCAGGCACGGGGGGGGGAAGGTCAAAACGCGAAAGGGCCGCGCGGTGATGCCGCGCGGCCCTTTCGCATGTCGGGCGCTGCGGGGACAGGGCCCCGCGAGAAAGAATCAGCTGCCCTTGATGTCTTTTTCGAGCTGGCCGCTCTTGAGTTTGTTCTTGAGGTAGGGGCCGGGGCAGGCGGTGCTGGCAAACATATAGTGCGCGGTGAGCGAACCCGAGGCGCTCCCATTGAAGTGGGGCGTGATGCCGTAACGCGAGCAGATGTCGCGGCAGAGCGCGATGGTCGAGTTGTAGGCGGCTTTGGACACCGTCCAGTCGGGCGCGCCGGAATTGTTGGCCACTTCAAACGTGATGGCCTGGTGATCGTTGGTGCCGTTGCTCGAGGTCCAGGCACGGCGTGTCTCGGCGACACCCGAGCAAATCGTGCCGTCGCTGCCGATATAATAGTTGGCGCTCGCGCTGCCATTCTTGTGCATGTTGGCGCAGGCTTTGGCGCCCATGTTGCCGGCCATGTGATGGATCGTAATCTTGCTGACCTTGCTGGTTCGGGCGTTGCTGTTCTTGTTTCCAAAATCGACGGATTCGGTGGCCAGCGAGGACTTGGTCCCGCCCGTGGCCGGTTTGGAGGTCGAACCCGAGCCGGACGAGCCGGAACCACTCGACGAGGTGCCGCCCGAGACAAGCTGGAGATCCTTTATATAAACCCAGCTCACGATCTCCTTGATCAGCGCCTTGGAACCGCTGATTTGGGACACGGTGTAATTCTTTGCCTTGACCCAGCTGGGAATTGACTGTCCTGTGGCATACGTCGAACCGGTGATCTTGACGGTCGAACCGACGCCAATCGACCCGGAGGTCGTGCTTGAAGAGGAAGAACTCGACGAGCCGCTGGAACTCGACGGCTTCGACGTCGAGGTGCTCGAACTCGACGACGGCTTGGACGTCGTGCCGCCCGAAATCAGCTGCACGTCCTTGGCATAAACCCAGCTCACGATCTCCTTGAGAAGCAACTTGCCGCCGCTCCCCACTTCGGACACCGTGTACGTGTTCTGCTTGACCCAGCCAGGCACCGTCTGGCCCGTGGCATATTTGGATCCCGTGATTTTCACCTTCGAGCCAACCCCAATCGACCCCGACGAACTCGAACTGCTCGACGTCGAGCCGCCCGTCGAAGAGTCGGGAATCTGGATTTTCTGACCCACGCTGATCTTGTTCGGATTCGTGATCCCGTTGTACTTGGCCAGCGCCTGATAGCCGCCGCTCACCTTGTAGCGATCGGCAATCCCTGACAGCGTGTCGCCCGATTTGACCACATACGTTGTACTCATGACGGATTCCTCCACCTGCGTAGCACCCGTAAACCGCGCACATGGCGGATCCCAGATGCTAAATTTTTCTCACACTACCACCTCCAGACGAAAAAATAAAAAATATTTTATGCGTTTGTCCGTTCGTTTCCTATCCGTTTTGTTTCTTTATAAATCCATACTGTGTCTTTTTTTTGAGGCGACGCTTTGCCGTGCGGCATACGCGTCGCCCGTGCGGCTATTTCGTGCCTCAATACGCCGCACGTTCCCTGTGATCGCTCGCCATTCCAAAATGTATAAATGATGAAATATATTATTCTCAAAAATAGATGTGTGATTTTATACAATAGATGGATGGCAAATATAGATGTATTTCATCCGCATCTTGCATGACGCCGGAGCCCGCCCGACGCGCGTCAGCGCGGGCCGGCGTATGAAATAGCCGGCCCAAATGCGCCGCCGTGTGAAACAGGCGGCGGCAGGACGGCGTATCCCGCGCCCGCGCGCGGGACAGCCGGCCCATCAAAGACCACGGAATGCACCGAAGCCGTCCGGGCCGCATAATCGCTTTTTTTTTCACACAAAAACGGGTAAATCCCGGGCGTTTTACGGGGCGCCAAATCGGCGCATCCGGTTCTATCCTGGGCCGGCAGATGCACTCGGAGTCCGGCCTGTTTCCTTACCTCAGGGACTTGATATGACACAAAAAAAAGCTTCCTATCAAAAGGTCGATACCTGGATCGACATCGTCAAAAATGAACACGAAATTCTCGATTTCTGGAAATCGTCCGACATATTCAACAAGCTGCGCGCACAAAATAAGGGCGGCAAAAAATGGTCATTTCTCGACGGACCCATGACCGCCAACAATCCCATGGGCGTCCATCACGCATGGGGGCGGTCGCTCAAGGACGCCCTGCAGCGATACCACGCCATGAACGGATGCGAACTGCGCTACCAGAACGGGTTTGACTGTCAGGGACTCTGGGTCGAGGTCGAGGTCGAGAAGGAACACGGGTTCGCCAGCAAGCAGGAAATCCGCGAGTACGGCATCGACAGGTTCGTCCAGGACTGCAAGGATCGCGTCCACAAATGCGCCAGGCGCATCACCGATCAGTCGATCCGGCTCGGATACTGGATGGACTGGGACAATTCATACTTCACGATGAGTGAGGAAAATAATTATACAATCTGGTCGTTTTTGAAGAAATGTCATGAAAAAGGCCTGATTTACCGCGGACACGATGTCATGCCGTGGTCCGGACGAAGCGGATCCGCCTACTCGCAGATGGAAGTCATCGAGGGCCGTAAATATATTGCGTCGCTCTCCCTGTTCGTCAAATTCCCGCTCATCGATCCGGGACACGAGGGCGAAAACCTCGTCGCATGGACCACCACGCCGTGGACGCTCTCCTGTAATATCGCCGCCGCAGTCAACGCCGATCTCGATTATATTAAAATCCGTTCCAATCAGGACGGCGAAATTTATATATTCGCGGCCGAAAACCTCAAATTTCAGCGCCTCGAAAAACAATACAAGGAGAATTGGATCGAAGGCGTGCCCAAACTCAAAACCCTCGATCAGATCTTCAAAGAACGCGGCGGATACGAAATCGTCGGCACCGTCAAGGGCGCGGATCTCGTGGGCTTGCGATATCGTGGGCCGTTCGATGAACTCGAGGCACAGCAGATCGCCGGCGGTTATCCCTTCACCGACGCCAAAATAAAGGAATCCGCCATCGACGCCCACCGCGTCATCGACGGCGGCCGCGACGAACGCGGAAATGCCGTCGTCACCATCGGAGAGGGCACAGGCATCGTCCATATCGCCCCCGGATGCGGCGATGTCGACCACGTCCTCGGCGTCAAGCTCGGCCTCCCCATGCTCGCCCCGCTCGACGAGGCCGCATGTTTCCTCCCCAAATTCGGCTTCCTCACCGGCATGAATGCCACCAAGGACGACACCCGTCAGGCCGTCGTCGCCGAACTCAAAAAGAAAAATATCCTGATCGCACAGGAGCTTTACCCCCACGTCTATCCCCACTGCTGGCGCACCGGAGAGGAGCTCGTCTTCCGCATGGTCGACGAGTGGTACATCAATATGAACTGGCGCGACCGGATCATCAAAGTCGCCAAGGACATCGAGTGGATCCCCGCTTTCGGAAAGGATCGCGAGGTCGAATGGCTCACCAACATGCGCGACTGGATGATCTCAAAAAAACGTTTCTGGGGACTCGCCCTCCCCATCTGGGTCTGCGACGACTGCAAGAAATTCGACGTCATCGGCGGCCGCGACGAACTCAAGGCGCGCTGCATTGAGGGATGGGACGCGTTTGAGGGACACACCCCGCACAAACCCTGGATCGACAAGGTCGTGCTGCAGTGCCCGCACTGCGGCGGAAAAATGCACCGCGTCGAGGACGTCGGAAACCCGTGGCTCGACGCGGGCATCGTTCCCTACAGCACCGTCAAATACAACTCCGACCGCGACTACTGGAAACAATGGATGCCCGCCGACCTCGTCCTGGAATGCTTCCCCGGACAGTTCCGAAACTGGTTCTACAGCCTCCTCGCCATGTCCACCATGATGGAGGACACAAAGCCGTTCAAGACGCTCCTCGGACACGCCCTCGTCCGCGACGAACACGGCCAGCAGATGCACAAGTCGACCGGAAACGCCATCTGGTTTGACGACGCCGCCGAACAGGCCGGCGCCGACACCATGCGCTGGCTCTACGCGCGCCAGGATCCGGAGGTCAATCTCAACTTCGGCTACGGCCCCCTGCGCGAGGTCCGCGGCGGTTTTATCAACACCCTCTGGAACACCTACGCCTTCTTCACAAACTACGCCCGGCTCGAAAACTGGACGCCGGGGGAGGTCCCCACACCGTTTGCCGACCGCACCCTCTTCGACCAGTGGATCCTCACCGAACTGCAGCTTCTCATCAAGGAATGTCGCGCCGGGTTTGAGTCCGTCGATGTCCGGAAGGCCGCGCTGGCTATCGAAAAATTCGTCGAAAACCTCTCCAACTGGTACGTCCGGCACAACCGGAAACGGTTCTGGAAAATCGAAGAGAACGACACCATCAAGGCCCGCGCCGCCTTTGAAACCCTCTTTGAATGCCTCGAAACCCTCACCCGGCTCGTCGCCCCGATCCTGCCGTTCCTCGCCGAAACGATGTACCAGAACCTCGTCAGAGGCGCGCGCGACAACGCCAGGGAGTCCGTCCACCTCGAAAGCTACCCCGAGGCCGATGACGCCAAAATCGACATGCTTCTCCTCGACGAGATGCACGCCGTCGAGGCCTTCACCAGACTCGCCCTCTCGGCCCGCGAAGCCCAGAAACTCAAAATCCGCCAGCCGCTGAGCAAAATGATTCTCGGCCCGGCCGACGACATCGGCCTCAAGGCCGCACGGCGTTTCCAGGACATCCTCAAGGATGACCTCAACGTCAAGGCCGTCGACATCCTCGATCCCGGCACCCCGAGCCCGCTCGACTATGAGATCAAGCTCAACTTCCGCGCCGCCGGCCCCAAGTTCGGCAAGCAGATCAAAGAGGTCACGGCCGCCATCGCCGCAAACCACGCCGAAATCCTCAAAAAGGCGCGCGCGGGCGAACCCGTCGAGCTCCCCGTCTCGACCGGATCCGTCACCATTACCCCGGATCTCCTCATCATGCAGGCCCTCCCCAACGACAAGCTCGCCATCGCCGAGGAAGCCGGCTACTGGATCGCCTTTGACACCGAAATCACCGAAGATCTCCGCATCGAGGCGTTCATGCGCGACGCCATGCGCAAGTTCCAGCTCACGCGCAAGGAAATCGGCCTCGAAATCGAGGACCGCATCACCATGACCTGGCAGTCCGACTCCCCGACCCTCGTCGCCATGTTCGACACCTGGGGCGCCAAAATGGCCGAAGGTCTCCTCTGCCTCCGCCTCGAACGCTCCCACGACAGACAGCCCGTCGAGGCCAAGTTTGAAGGCGAGGAAATGACGTTTAAAATTGTCAAGGCATCGTGAGTTTGGGTCGGCCCGGCTGTTCGGCAAGGCCGAACACGCCGGGGCCACCGCGCCTGTGCCTTCGGCACACGGCGCGGGCGCCTCGCTATGTGCTCGGGGGCCGTCGCCGGCACCCCTGCGCGCATACGCGAGGCGCGACATCCTTCTGCGGGGAAAAGCGAGGAATCACCACGACAGGAAATTTGAAAAAATGATTGGCAGTGTCACATTGAAAAACTACGGTCCGATTCGTTCGCTTTTCTGGGAACATATGGGACAAATGAACTTGGTTTTGGGAACGAACGGGCAGGGGAAGACTTTTTTGTTAAAAGCCCTCTATACCGCGACGCGTACGTTGGAGGAATACAAACGGGGGAATGATAATAGAAATGTTTCCGACATTTTAGCAGATAAATTGTATTGGACATTTCAGGTGGATAGGCTCGGGGAACTTGTGACAAAGGGAGAGGCCGATCCGCTTTCTTTTAAGATGAATGTGGACAACCGGGAATTTGCTTATAGATTTGGAAAAGACACAACGAAACAGATTTCAATTCTTGAAAACGCGGTTGCACCAAGGGCGAATAATTCAATATTTATTCCGGCAAAAGAGGTCTTGTCATTGCATCAAATTATTCTCAAGTCCAGAGAGCAAGATAAGGTATTTGGATTTGACGATACATATTATGATCTTGCTCGGGCCATTCGGCAAATGCCGCAGCGCGGGAAAAATTACAAAGCATTTTCGGAGTCAAGAAAGAAACTTGAAAATTTGCTTGGTGGTAAGGTGGAGTTTGTTGAAGGGAATGGGCGCTGGCAATTTAAGGCTCACAATCAAAGATATTCGATCGGGGCCACATCGGAAGGCATTAAGAAAATTTCAATTTTGGATACTTTGCTGAGCAATCGATATTTGGATAATAAATCTATTGTTTTTATTGATGAACCGGAATCGGCGCTTCATCCGACGGCAATATCAAGTTTTTTGGATATTGTTGCGGAATTGTCAAAATGCGGAATACAATTCTTTTTTGCGACGCACTCCTATTTTGTTGTAAAGAAATTATATTTATTAGCACTGGAGACTGGGCAGAGCGTTCCCGTGATTTCTGCTGATGGAGATGGATGGAATATAAACGATTTGCAGGACGGCTTGCCTGAAAATCCAATCATTGACGAATCTGTCCGACTTTATGAACGGGAGGTGGAATTATCATTAAAATGATGAAACCCATTGTTGAGTCTGGAATGCCGTTTGGACCTTATGATGAAAGTGAATGCTTTTATGTCGAAAAAAGCGATATTTATCAACGTGTGCGTGAAGGTGTTTCCATGGTGGAGTTTTGTTTGCTCAGAAAACAGAAAGGAAAACCTGTAGTTTGGTTTGTTGAGGCAAAATCTAGCGCGCCCAATCCCAATGGGACTAAATTTGACGATTACACGAATCAAATAAAAGATAAATTCGTGAACGCACTTGCGCTTGTCATGTCCATGATTCTTAAAAGACATTCAGTGCATGGTAATGAATTTCCCGACACTTTTAAATCATTGTCATTGTCTGGATTGGAAGTCAGATTTGTTTTGGTGGTTCGTGAACATCCTGAGTCATGGTTGCCACCTCTTGCGGATGCTTTAAAACGCCGATTAAATGCGACGCTCAAAGTATGGGCATTCAGTCCTAATTCGGTTGTTGTGCTTAATGACAAAATGGCGTTAAAATATGGTCTGATTCGAACGTTTGTGCCAGACGCTGTGTGAGTCTGAAAATATCCATTGGCGAGGATGGGACTGATAGAATGTCTGCCAAAATCCTCGACGTGATGTCATAGGTGTTGTACAAAGCCCCCGGATGTTATTTTGCCTTTGCGGCAAATGGCTTTTTGTCAGAAGGCGATGGCCAGTTTATAGCAGGAATGACGTCATGAGAGACAGCAGACATTGGCGCGTATGGGTGACTTTGATGGGGTTGCTCTTGGGGGGGGCCCTTTGCGGATGCTTGGGGAAGACGGAGGATGATGAAAAAACTCAACTAGAGCAGGAGAATTTCCCAGACCCAAAAGTCAGGTTAAGTGGGCCTTTATTTTCGGATAGACTCGACAAACGCATCATCCATAATATCGTTCGAGAACATAAAGATGAACTCATGGCATGTTACGCCAAGGCGCTTAAAAAAGACCAGAAATTGGCGGGAAGTCTTACGATTGAATGGAAGATTACTTCGGATGGCATGACGAAAGATGTCGAGATATATGAAAGTAAGTTTCATGGCAATCCCATCGAAGATTGTGTCATGAATTCGATTAAAGAGTGGAAATTTATATCTCCAGAAGATGGTGAAGATGCAAGTGTTATGTATCTTTTTACGTTTTTGGTGGAATGAGGTTTCGTGAACCACTGGAGAGAGCGCCACGTTGTCCCTGTAAGAGGGGGGTGAGAGGGGGGGGCTGATGTGAGAACAGTCTAAAAATTGGAAATTTCTGTCTCCCCAAAAAGGGGGGATGTTTTGAGGTGTGTTAAACGTCATCCCAAAGCGGCATTGGATGTGGTGTCGCTTCGGGGTATTTTCTTGGAAATTGCGGATGGAAGGAGCAAAAGTGTCGTTGGGGGCTACGGTGAAATCGCTGTCGCCTTCGTTTTGGGTTGCCAATGTCATGGAAATTGTGGAGCGCATGGCATGGTATGGATTTTATGCGCTCTCGTCGATTTATATGTGTGATGCGGTGTCGGATGGCGGTCTTGGGTTGACGTCGTCGGATCGCGGTATCATTCAGGGGGCGGTATCCTTTTTGATTTATTTGTTCCCGTTTGTCACGGGGGCGCTTGGGGATCGGTACGGGTATAAAAAGATGCTCCTGATCTCGTATCTCATTTTGGCGCCATCGTATTTTCTTCTCGGGCTGGCGGAGACGATGCCGACATTTTTTGCGGCATTTTTGTGTGTAGGGATTGGTGCCTCGATATTCAAGCCGCTCGTCGTCGGTACCGTGGGCCGTTGTTCGGATGAGAAGAATGGTTCGCTGGCCTTTGGCATTTTTTACATGATGGTCAACATTGGCGGATTTGTCGGTCCATTGATAGCGACGACGCTCCGTTCTCAGGGATGGGAATACGTCTTTTATGCGTCGTCTGCATGGATATTGCTCAACATTCCCATTTTGCTCTTGTTTTATAAAGAGCCTCCGCGGGATGCGAAAGCGCAGGATGCGAAATCGTTTAAACAGGTCATGCAGGAAGTGCTTGAGGTGATTGGGAATGGACGATTCTTTGCGATGTTCTTTGGTACACTCGTGATATTTGTCATGGGGTGCAAATGGTTTTCGATCGGCGAGGTGTCTTTGGTGGCGCTGGGGTGGATAGCCTTGAATGTCGTGATGGATGGGATATTCCGTAAAACGCATAAACTGAGTTGGTGTATGCGTGTCGGGCATAAACGGTTTTTATTATTTTTGCTTTTGTTGTCGAGCTTTTGGGTTGCGTACAATCAATTGTTTATTACACTTCCGCTTTATATTGGCGATTCCATCGATACAAAACCCGTGATGGATGTCCTCGTGAGTATTGCGGGCACGCTTGGGTTTGACACGGGCAGTGACAGCGCTCTGGCGATGGTGTTTATGGACAAAACCGGTGGCTTGAAGCCGGAACACTTCGTCAATATCAATGCGTTTTGTATTATATGTTTTCAGGTTATCGTTTCGATTCTCAATGAACGGATTAAACCGCTTATCGGCATCATGATCGGCATTATGTTGACAGCGGTCAGTTTCATCCTGATTGGCCTTGGCGCGAATGCATGGCTTATCGTCATTGGCGTGGCCATGTTTAGTTTTGGGGAAATGATGGCATCGCCGAGAGCGAAAGAATACACTGCGCACGCCGTGGCCCCCAAGGACAAGGTCGGCATGTACATGGGCTATTACATGTGGAGTAATGCCATCGGTTCATTGTTTGGCGGGTTGCTTTCGGGAATGTTGTATAAACAGATTGCCCAGGAGATGCACAATCCCACGTTGATGTGGTTGATTTTTGCGGGGTTGTCGCTCGTATGTTGCGGACTCATTTATGGGTATCACGTCCGGGTTGGCCGGAATGTCGCGGCCGAACGTGCGGTGGACTGATTTTCGCGATGCATGAATAAAATGAGAGCCCACGCGCCGAAAGGCGGTGGGCTTTTTTTTGTGTGGATATCCAAAAAAAGGCGCGGCGTATTGACCGAGCGTAGCGAGGGAGAAGCCGCGCGGGCCGGGCGTATCGCGACGCGATAGCCGGGCCTACCCGAACCCGTCGCTGAGTTGCATGATGGGCAGGAGGATGGCGAAGACGACGAACCCGATGGTACCGCCCATGACGACGATCATGAGGGGTTCGAGCATGGCGGTGAGGGCGTCGACTTTGACGCTGACCTGATTTTCGTATTCTTCGGCGACGGAATTGAGCATGTCTTCGAGTCGTCCTGCGCGCTCGCCCACGCTGATCATGTGTGTCATGAGTGGAGGGAACTCGCCCGATCGTTTGAGGGGGGCGGCGAGGGTTTCGCCTTCTTTGATGTTGTCGTGTGCCTGTTCGACGACTTTTCCGAGGACGGCGTTTCCGAGGACGGATTTGACGATGTCGAGGGCTTTGAGGAGGGGGACGCCGCTGGCGAGGAGGGTGGCGAGGGTTTTGGCGAAACGGGAGATGGAGACCATGCGGATGACGCCGCCAAAGATGGGGAGTTTGAGGAGGATGGTGTCCCAGGTCATGCGGCCTTTGGGGGTGGCCGTCCATTTTTTGAAGGCGTAGAAGGCGCCGACGGCGAGGAGGATGACGAGCCACCAGAAATGGGTGACGAAATCGGAGGTGGCGAGGAGGAGTTTGGTGATGCCGGGGAGTTCTTTTCGTTGCTGTTCGAAGAGTTTGGTGACTCTTGGGATGACGAAGACGAAGAGGAGCATCATGAGGAGGACGCCGATGACGATCATGATCATGGGGTAGACCATGGCGCCGGTGATTCTGGATTTGAGTCGGAGCTGGGATTCGAGGAATCCGGTGAGGCGTTCGAGGACGATGTCGAGGCTTCCGGAGGATTCGCCTGCGCGGATCATGCTGATGTAGAGGGTGTCGAAGAGTTTGGGGTATTCGGCCATGGCGGCGGCGAGGGTGGAGCCTTCGCTGACCTTTGATTTGATGTCGGTGAGGGCGGCCTTGAGGGTTTCCTTTTCGGCCTGATCGGCGAGGGCATTGAGGCATTCGACGAGGGGAATGGCGGCTTTTTGCAGGGTGCAGAACTGGCTTGTGAAGTCCTTGATGTCCTGTTTGGAAACGTGGTCGCCGAATTTGATGGCGGCGTGGGATTTTTCGCCGGCGGCGGATTTTCCGCCTGTTTTTTCTTTGGCCTCGGAGAGGTAGATGCCGTTTTTGAGGAGGGCATCTCTGAGAGCGGCCTTATTTGGAGCGTCTTTGGTTCCTTTTGCGGGTTTTCCGGAGGTGGTGAGACCTTTGTATTCGTATAGAGGCATGGCTTATCCTGCGGAATCCTGTGTGACGCGCAGGACTTCTGGAATGCTGGTGAGTCCGGCGATAATTTTTTCGACGCCGTCCTGACGCAGGTTTGTCATGCCCTGTTTTTCGGCTTCATTTTTGATGGTGCCCGCGTCGGCGCGTTGCATGACGAGTCTTCGGATACTGTCGGTGATGACCATCATTTCGTAGATGGCGAGTCGGCCTTTGTATCCTGAGTTATTGCATTCCTTGCATCCTGTGGGTTTGTAGAAGATGCCCTGAGCCTGGTCGAGGTGTGCTTGTGTGGCGCCGATTTCGCGGAGTTCTTCGGGGGAGGGTTCAAACGGCTGTTTGCAGACGGGGCACAATTTTCGGACGAGGCGCTGGGCCATGGCGAGTTCGAGCGAGGAGCTGACGAGAAAAGGCTCGACGCCCATGTCGATGAGTCGTGTGAAGGCGCCTGCGGCGTCGTTGGTGTGGAGTGTGGAGAAGACGAGGTGGCCGGTGAGTGCGGACTGGATGGCGATTTCGGCGGTTTCCTGGTCACGGATTTCGCCGACCATCATGACGTCGGGGTCGTGGCGCAGATAACTGCGCAGTCCGCTTGCGAAGGTGAGGTCGATTTTGGGGTTGACCTGCATCTGGCTGATGCCGGCGAGCTGGTATTCGACCGGGTCTTCGACGGTGAGGATATTTTTGTCCGGGGTGTTGATGCGGTTGAGGCAGGCGTAAAGGGTGGTCGTTTTACCGGATCCGGTAGGCCCTGTGACGAGGATGATGCCGTGCGGCTGGGTGATGGCGTGCGTGATGACGCGGTAGTGTCGTTCGTTGAAGCCGAGATCCTTGAGGTCGAGGAGGATGGCTTTCTGGTCGAGGATACGCATGGTGATGCGCTCGCCATAGTAGGCGGGCGCGGTGGCGACACGGACGTCGATGTCGCGTCCGGCGATTTTGAACCGGATGCGTCCGTCCTGCGGGATGCGTTTTTCGGCGATGTTGAGGTTGGCCATGATTTTGACGCGGACGACGATGGCGCTGTGGAATCGCTTGGGTGCGCTCGCGAGTTCCTTGAGGACGCCGTCGATTCGGAACCTGAAGACGACGCGGTCTTCGGCGGCCTCGATGTGGATGTCGGACGCCCTTTCGCGCATGGCCTCCTGAAAGACCATGTTCATGAGCTGAATGATGGGGCCTTCGTCGTCGCTTGCCGCGCGGTTGAGGATGTCTTCAATTTTTTCGGCTTCCTCTTCCTCGCCGGCGGGTTTTGTCTGGTCGAGCTGTCCCGCCATGTTGGCGAGGTCGCCCCGTTTGTCGAAAATCCCGGTGACGAGGTTTTTGACGGCGTCGCGCGGGGCGAGAATGGGGATGGGCTCACAACCGGTCAGCCCGCGGATGAAGTCGAGCCCGTCGATGTCGAGGGGATCGATGATGGCGGTGAGGACGTAGTCGTTGCGCTTCTGAAACGGCATGATCTGCTGTTTCATGGCGACGGCGTAGTTGTAATGGTCGGAGAGACTGACGTCGACGGCGTCGAGGTCGAACGCCTCCCACACCTCGATGCCGAGCTGGAAACCGAGTGCGCGCAGGACGTCGATTTCCTTGGCGCTTCCCTGTTCGATGAGGATTTCGCCGAGTCGCCGCCCGGGCTCGGCCTGCTGCAACTGCAACGCGTCATTGAGCTGCTGGGCCGTGATGTAACCATGATTGAGGAGAACTTCACCGATGGGGCTTCGACCAAACATATCCGGACTTCTCGGGGTTAGGGGACTTCTGATCCCTTGTGATTTCTGTTTTTTGGGGTGGGGGGGAAGCCTCCCCCTGAGCGGCTATTGAACGCAAGGGGGCAGGCCCCCTTGTGTTCAATACGCCGCTACCCCCTCTGCCACGGTTGACCCAAAGTTTTGGTGAAAAAAGTGAGGCGCGGGGGGAATTTTTGTGTGTGTTCTGGCTGGAGCCGGGCGGCGTGCGCCGGGATCAGTTTCCCTGTGGTGGCGGTGGATTGCCGCCGCCTCTTTGCCCGCGCCCGCCTCTCTGCCCGCGCCCGGCGCTGTTGCCGCCTCCGGCGTTTCGCGTGGGCATGGTGGCGGGACCCGTGGAGGTATTCCCCGAACTTCCCGCGCTGCCGCCCGAGGACGAATAGCCGTCGCTAAACCCGACCGGGAGATCGATGCCGTCGTCATCGGCGTTGATTTCGACGATGTTCTGCGCCTCGCGGATGGCGTTGAGCTCGGCTTCTTTGGCGTCGATGGATTGCCGGATTTCTTCGAGGAGCCCGTGTTTTTTGTCATAATCGACGCTTCGGACGTAGTTGAGGTCCTTGTGTCCAAAGAAGGCCACGAACTCGTCGTGTTCGGCCTGTTTACGCTTGCTGATTTTGTCGAGGTCGGCGCTGCTCTCGATGATGTAGGGGGTCAGCATGAGCAGGAGATTTTGTTTCTGAATGGTCTTTTCGGTCGACCGGAAGAGGTAGCCCAGCACGGGAATATCGCCGAGCAACGGGACTTTGGAGACGGATTCGGATTCGGAATCGCGCACGAGTCCGCCCAGGACGACGGTCTGCTGATCGGGCACGACGACGACGGTTTTGAGGTTACGCATCCGGGTGGAAGGGCCGCCCAGGTCGGAACCGCCGGGTTTGACCTCTTCGATTTCTTCCTGGATGTCGAGCCGGACGGTACCGCCTTCGTTGATTTGAGGCTTGATCGTGAGGGTGAGGGCGACGTCGACGCGTTCGATGGTCGTGCCGTATCCGGAGAGGAGACTGTTGAGATTGTTGGTCGCCGCATCCGTCCCGTTGAGCGCTCCAAGAAGTGAAGAATAGTTGGACGACGTGCTCGACACATAGGGGATGCGCTCGCCAACGCTGATTTCGGCTTCCTGATTGTCGAGAGTGAGGATCGTCGGGGTGGAGAGGACGTTGACGTCCGTGTTCGTCTGGAGTGCGTTGACGACCGCACCAATGCTCGGGATGCTGAGCCCGGCGATTTCGATGGAGGGGCCGGCCAGGGCCATGAGGAACCCGGGCGAGCTGCCGGAACCGAGAAACATGGCGGCCGGGGAAAGGCTTTGCAGGGAGTTGAGTTCGGTACGGCCGGCAAAATAGCCGTCGCCGGCCCCCGTATCAAAGACGTTTCCGCCGTGCATGGCTATCCCAAGGTCGCGCGTGCGCTCGAGACTGACCTCGAGAATGGCGGCTTCGACAAACACCTGACGTCGCGGGCGATCGAGTTCCTTGATCACGTTTTTAATCGCCAGAAAGTCCCGCGGACTCGCCACTACAATGAGGTCATTTGTCGATTCGCTCGCCACGACGCTGATGTCTTCACCCTGGAGCGTGCGTTGGGCGCTGTTGTTGGTGTTGTTGTTACGCGAGTTCCCGTTTTTGGTCGTCAGATCGGAGATGATCTGGTTGAGGGCGGTGTAGATTTCGGTGGCCTCGGAGTTCTGGAGGTGTACGACGTTGATCTTGCCGGAGTCGGGAATCTCGACGTCGAGCTTGAGGATGAGACGCTTGATCTTTTCGTAACTTCGCTCGTCGGCGACGATGATGAGTTTGTTGGTGCGCTCGTCGCCGACGATCTGGCTGACGCGGACTTCGGAGGTGGCTTCGGATTTGTTGGCGTTGTTGTTCCGGTTGTTTCGGTTCCCGCTGGAGGACGTCTGGAAAACCTGGCCCAACATTTTTTCGAGATCGGTGACCGAGGCGTATTGGACGGGATAGACCCATATTTTCTCGCTGTCGCTGTTGTCGTTGTCCATCTTTTTGATGAACGAGAGCATGCGCTTGACGGAATTTCCGGTGTCCGTGATGATGAGCGAGTTGGCCCCGGGGTATTCAATGATGTTGCCGTTGGCGGTTTTGAGCTGATCGAGGACGGTTTTGATCTGGGCGGTATCGACGTATTTCAGCTGGACGATATGCGTGACGAGGGCGTCGTTTCCTGGGACAGAGGTGTCGCCGTACGTGGCGGGCAGGGGCTCTTTGGCCCCGTTGGCGAGTTCGACGATTTTGTAAAATTTTCCGCTCTGGACGACGGTGAGGCCGTTCATGTGAAGGGCGGAAAGGAAGGCCTGATACGCCTCGGACTGCGAGACGGGATTGGGGCTGATGATGGTGATTTTTTTACCGGCGCGCAGGGAATCGGCGACGATGAAATTGCGCCCGGTCTGCGCGCTCATGAGCTTGACGACGTCGCTGAGTTCGGCGTCGCGAAAATCCAGGGTGATACGGAGGTTTTCCGGGGCGGATTTGACTCCGAAGTCTTTTCCAAAATTCTGCTCAAAATCGAGGGATTCGCCAAAGATGACGCCGCCTTCGACCCCGGCACCGGGCGCGTTTTCCGCGGGCGTGTTGACGGGCGTGCCTTCGGTGCCGTCGTCTTGCGGCGTTTCCCTTTTGACGACGCCCGGTTGTGAACGACGCGCATCGGGTTGAACGACTTGTGGGGCGTCCTCTTCCTGGGCCTGGAGGGTGCCCGGCATCAGCCCCATCGAACCCATCGCCAGCGTCATGGTCGCAAGGATTGTCCATCTTTTCAACGTATTGTGCATCGTTCTTATATCTCTTGGTGTGCCGCAGCCGCGCGCAAAATGCTCATACGATTTGCGTGGGTGTGTTTTCAATAAGTCGTGGTCCTGATTGATGATTACTTAAACGAAAAGGTCAGCGTTTTTTCCTGTCCGGCGCGATTGATCTTCAGCCCCACGTTCTGATCGGGCTTGAGGGCGTCGAGCAACGCCATGGCCGTCTGCGGTCCGTCGATCGTCTGTCCGTTGACATCAATGATGGTGTCGCCCGACTTGAGGCCGAGCTGGGCATAAACGGAATTGCTGTCCACGCCGAGGAGGCGGAAGCCGCCGATGTTTCCGCCTTTATACACCGGCTGGACTTTCGGCATTTTTCCGAACTGGGCGTTATTTTTGAGGGAGTTGGGATTTTTTCGGATCGCGTCGACGACTTCCCGCGAGACCTCGTAGGAATCGGTGCCGATTTTTTTGACGAGTTCCGTGCCGCCGCCCGTTTTTTCTTTCCCTTTTTCGGCCGCCTTTTCGGCGGCTTTTTCGGCGACTTTCTGACTTTCGGCGGCTTTTTCTAAGGCTTTTTTGGCTTCGGCCAGTTCCTCTTCGGTGGTGCGCGTGTCGAGATATTCGAGCCGATCCCCCTGCGTGGTGCGCACCATATAAATCCGATTTCTCACGATCCTGACGATCCTTCCCTCGCCCAAGACCATGCCGCCCTCGCCGAGATACTGCATGCGCGCGTCGGCACCGTCGTCGAGGGGCATGATGAGGGCCAGGGAATACGCCGGATCGCTGGCCACCTGCGTCCCCTTGAGGCTGACGCGCAAATCGGTCAGGACGGGGCGGGAACCGTCGACGGCAATTTCCTCGACCAGCGCGTCGTCGTCAGAAGTGGGCTCGGGTTCCGGTTCGGCTTCATCCTGCACGCTCTTTTGATTGAAGAGATTCCGGTTGTAGACGAGGACATCATAGGCGTCGTCCGGCGATTTCTGGGCCTCATCGTCCTGGGATTTGACCGGTGGAACGTCATAGGGCGTCATGGCGACGACTTTCTGGGCAATGATGTTGCCTACGCCGCGTGCACCACACACGGCGGTCAAAAGCAACATGGCCACCACGCCCAAGGCTATCGCCAGTCGAATGCGAGAATTCATGCGTCACTCCGCTGCGCGCAATTCCACGGTGCGCCTGACGCCCCGGTGTTCGATGACCACCGTGCTCGCGCCGCGTTGACCTGCGACCATGTTGACAAACATCAGTGCCATCGGTTCCATGTCGGGCATACCGCCGTTTATCGAAACGATGACATCTCCGGACTCCATCCCCATCTTTGAAAAAAGAGTGTTCTCCGGGATTTCGACGAGTCGGTATCCCGTCGTTTTTTCGTATTCGACGCGCGGCGAGACGCTCAGGGCAATCGATGCCTCCTGGATGTGCCGCGCCTGGGCCTGCATGGCGTCGCGTTTGACGATAAACCCGCCCTTGCCGTCCGGTCGAATCATATCGTCCGTAAACTCGATAAGCGGAGACTGCGGCAAATAGTTGTACTTGGAATCGGCATACACCATTGGCTCCCGGGTCACCAGCGCCCCATCAAGCGAGCCCTGCTCCCCAAGTTGTTGCGTGGGCACATTCCCCTCGCGCAATGCCTCCAAAAACAACGCATCGTCGGGTTTTGCAGCCGGCTTTTGGTGGGCCAGAATCTCGGTGGCCGGTGGAACAGGATCGCGCTCAGATGCGCCAGATTGCTCCGTTTGCGCCTCAATTTTCGTTGCCGGTTCGTCTTCTGGCACCACGGCCCACACGGCGAGTCCAAGACACGCCGCCGCCATCGCACAAAAAACGTAAAAACTCCGCCCCTTTTTCATCCCACTCCTGCATGATGCGCCAGATGCACAAAAAAGCGCCCTTTCCTAATGCCATTTAAGGGTTTTGGCAAGTTTGGGCACATCGATTCCTCGCCAAATTGCAACGCCAGGTCTGCCGGCCGACTCGGGCGTGTGGTTTGGTGGGCCGCGCTATCCGCCCCGTCGGGCGGATACGCGCTGCCGCCGTCGCTATCCGCCCCGCAGGGCGGATACGCGCCGCCTTTTTGTTTAGTGCCGGACAAACGCGGCCACCCCGCGCGCCAGTCGTCGGAGGCCTTCGTTCACAACGGAACCCGGGCACGCAAGATTCCAGCGCAAAAACGATTTTCCGGCGAATCCGTATTGGCCTCCCTCCGACACCATGAGCCCCGCTTCATCGAGAAGCGTCTGGGCCAGGCGCGAGGCGTCCGGGGTGATCCGTGACACGTCAATCCAGAGCAGATACGTCGCCTGCGAGTCCACCGCGCGCAACCCCGGAATATCCCGGGCGATCACATCGGCCGCGTGGCGCTTGTGGGTGTCGATCACTTCCCTCAGGGCGTCGAGCCATTTTTCGCCGTGATTGAACGCCGCTTCTGCCGCCGTCACCGCCAGCACGTTGGGCTCTGCCACTTCGTCCGTGTTGAGCGCGCGCCAGACCTTGTGCCGCAACACTTCGTCCGGCACATAGACGGCCGCCGTCTGTAGTCCCGCAAGGTTAAAGGCTTTGGTCGGCGCAATACACGTGATGCTGCACCGGCGGCAGTCCTCATTCACCGAGGCAAACGGAACATAACTCACCCCCGGTGTCGTCAGATCACAGTGGATTTCGTCCGAGATGACCGTGACGTGATGTTTGGTGCACAGACGCCCAATGCGGGCCAGTTCGTCCCGGCTCCAAATCCTCCCGACCGGATTGTGTGGGTTGCATACGATCATCAGCGTCGTTTGCGGATCGGCCAGTTTGACCTCCAGATCGCCAAAATCCATGCTGTACCTTGTGCCATCATACACCAGCGGACACTCGCTCACGCGGCAGCCATTGTTCAGAATGGAGTTGAAGAAAATATTGTAAACTGGCGTCTGAATGAGGACGTTTTCGTTGGGCGTCGTCAGTTTTCGCACGATACTCGATATCGCAGGGACGACACCGGTGCAAAAGATGAGACCGTCAGGATCCATCTCAAAATGATGACGCTTCCGCCACCAGTCCGCATAAGCCCGGTGCCAGGACTCAGGTATCGTCGAATAACCATACACAGGATGGGCCATTCGTGCAGCCAGCGCCTCGCGTATTTCAGGCGCAACCGGAAAATCCATGTCCGCCACCCACATGGGTAATACCCCTTCGGGCACGTCCCACTTCATCGAATGCGTGTGGCGTCGGTCAATGACGGTTTCAAAATCATAGGCCATTTTTTTTCCCTTATTTTTTTGAGTTTTTATTTGTGTGTGGGGGGGGACCAGTCCCCCAAAAAGAAAAACTAAGTCGCTGTGTTTCGGCAAATGATTTTGGTTTTGGACGGGTCGATTTTGTCGCGTTCCATGATGAGTTCGCCGATGGAATCGGCGCGGATGATGCCGGAAGCTGGATTGAGAACGCTGTCGATGGGGCTTGAGATGTCGGCATCGACGCTGGAGTATTCAAAAGCAAGGGTCGTGTTGAGGAGTTTGCAATTCTTCATCGTCAAGCCGTCGATGTAGCACATGCCCTGCAGGCTTTCGATGGTGCAGTCGATGAGGGTGAGGTTTTTGGCATTCCAGCCGAGGTATTCGCCGGAGATGAAGGCGTGGGTGACGGTGATGTTTTCGCTGTTCCAGAAGGCGTCTTTAGAGAGGAGTCTGGCGTTGGAGATCTGGACATTTTTGCATCCGTCGAAAGAATAATCGCCGACGAGTTCAAGACCGTCGATGACCATGTTTTCGCTTCCCATGGCGAAATAGGTTCCGCGGGCGCTGACGTGTCTCATTTCGACGTCGGAGCAGTTCCAGAGGGTTTCGGCGGCGTTTGAAAACGAGACGTGGTCGAGGAGGACATGGCGACAGCGACGGAAATTTTTGGGCGCCTCAATGAGGGTATCGTGCACGTCGATGTTTTGGGTGTACCAGATGCCGGCGCGCGCCATTTCAAACAGCGAGCAGTGTTCGAGGTGGATATTTTGGGCGTACCACAGGGGGTATTTCCACTTGAACATGGAGTTGTAGAGGGCGATGTCATGGCTTTCTTTGAGGGGGGATTCGCCGTCCTCGAAGATCGAATCCCGGATTTCCCGGTGTTCGGCTTTGAATAAAGCGCGTTCCCCTTTAAAAATTTTAAACTGATCGACGTTTGTCATGGCGTTTTTTCCCTTTTGAGCGTGGTTGGACAACGTGGAAACACTGGGGTCTCCGTGTGATGTGAAGTAGCACTTCTCCATGACTGTCGTTAGGACAGGACTTCACATATCTTGCCCAATCCTGCATGGGCGTGTGAACATGTGAACGGTTTGTGCCGACTGAGGTCGTGGAGGGAGACGTTAGCGTTGGGGGGAATCCGTCCCTGACGTTTGTCGCAACCGCGAATCGTCGCCAGAGTGAAGACGGCAATTTGCGAAGGATGGGATTATCGAGCGAGATTGAGGCCCATGGCGTAGGCGTTCTCGAGTTCGGGGCGTCCCTGAATGTCGTTTTCGGCGGTGAGGCTGTGCGCGCGGACGACGCCTTTGACATTCCAGTCGAGGTATTGGCAGAACGCGCGGACATGGGTCTCGGATGCGTCGGCGGTGGAGAGTGCGGTGTCGGCGTAGGAGAGCAGGAGATAGACGTGTTTGTGGCCGTGGATTTTTTCGTCAATGGCATAAAAGCGGTCAATGACGGCTTTGAGTTGCGCCGAGAGTCCATAATAATAGATTGGCGAGGCAAAGACGATGACGTCGGCATCGAGAATGTCTTGTCTCACGAGGGCGAAATCGTCTTTTTGACAGCATGAGCCGTCACCTTTTTTGCAGAAATTGCACCCCAGGCAACCGCCGATATTGTGCAGGGCACAGTCAAAGCGTTTGACCTGGTGTCCGGCGGTAGTGGCGCCTTCGATGAATTTTTCGGCCAGGGCTGAAGAGTTGCTGTGACGTCGGTGACTTCCGGTCAGTACGAGAACGTGCATTTTTTCCTCCTTGCAGGGGTGTGGGCAGGCCATGAAAAGTCATGGCGATGAAGGTCGCTCAGCTTAGTCACGGCCTCTTAATGGACAAGTGCTCGTTTTTGGGGTGGAAGGCTGACTTCTGGTCAGTTTGGGGGGAGAGGTATTTGCCCATCTCATGATGGTGTTTGACTTGGTATTTCGGGGCGGTGGGATTTTTTTTGGAAAAAAATGTCACAAAATCGCCGACCACGCATCATTCGCGAGAAGCCTCACGTGGGGTGGGGTGTGGATGATGGCGAGGGAGGAAGTCGATGAACCTCAGGATACTTTTGTAAACATGCGTACATAACCGCCGATGCGCGATCGCACTCGCACGTCGTGTTCTGTTCATTGACGAATGACTGGCGCGACACATTGGTTGGGCACCGGACGAGTCCATTTTGGCCGCAAGGGGTAGCGCAATTCAGGCGTCAGTCCCCGCCGCCGAGGTGTGTTTCGTCTATGACACAAATGGTCAGGTGGCGGCGGGGGAGGGCCCAAAAATTTGGGTATAGGTTGGATCTGTATAGGGGGTATTCCCCGTGTCCCTTTTGTGTGGCGTTTAACCTGGTGTGTGCGTCGTTGAGAGTGTCGGGCTCAGTCATAGGTGGAGCCTGGATGTGGAAAAAAAAGCGGCGCGTATCGGCGGGATGCCGATAGCGCCGCGCGTCGGGCGTATCCGCCGTATGGCGGATAGCCCGCGCTCCGAGGGGAGATTTAGTACTGGAACGTCGCCCCCAGGATGAATTTTGTGTAGTTTTTGGAGGGGCTGACGGTGTCGAACCATGGGAAACGGATGGTTTTGTTGTCGGCGGTTTTCCAGGGTTGAGTGCTGACCATGGAGAGGGAGATGGTGGCGTATTTGATGGGGGTGTAGGCGAGGGAGAGGATGCCCTGACTGTGTTGGGAATGGCCGCGACCGACTTTGGCGTGTTGGGCGACGAATTCGTCGTCGGAGGTGATGGTGCCGTTGTCGTAGGACCATGCGTCGGCGAATCCGAGGCCGATGTTGAGGACGAGCATGTCTTTGATGCAGTCGATGCCGAGGACGAAGGCGTTGCTGAGTTCGTGTTCGACGAGGACGCCGCCGATGGCGATGTTGTTTGAGTCGATGACTTCGTTTCCTGTGGAGCGCGAAAGGGCGTCGACTTCGCTGGGATCGACGGTGGCGCTGGTGTATTCGTGGGCGTTGTATCCGTATGTGATGGCGTAGGTGAGGCTGAGCCGGTGGAATTTGATGGAGGCGGAGAGGGTGGGGGCGATGGTGGTGTAGAGGTTTGCGTTCCAGGAGGCTTTGGAGGTTGGGATGGTGAAGCTGAGGTCGGCGTCAAAGGAGACGGCGAAGGTTTTGTCGGAATTTTTGTAAGCCCAGATGTTTCGGGAGAGTCCGAGGGAGGTGTCGGCCCATCGGAATTCGTATTTTCCGTTGCTTCCGCCGGCTTTGCTCATCCACTGGCTGAAGCCGGTTTCGGCGTGAATGCTGACGTCGATGACGGGGATGGTGTAGAATGCGTTGATGGAGAAGAGGAATCGCGAACGAATTTTTCGGGCGTGTTCGTCTTTTGTGAATGCACCGAGACCGAGGTCGAAGCCGATGTCGGCACCGACGCCCCATGATTTGTCATCGTCGGTTTCGGCCTTTTCGATGGCGGCGATTTCGCCGGCCGCTTTGACGGAATTGACCTCATCGGGGGAGGTTTCGACGATGTCCGGGGCGGCGGGAAGGGCGTCGTTGGGCGCGACATCCTGTGCGTGCGCCTGTAAAGGCACAATCAGCATGCCCAGGAGCGCCAAAGTGGGGAGAAAACGGGCTTTCATGATAGTCATCCTTATGGAGTCCCCGCGACACCAGGCCGAGGAGTGTGTGGTCAATGTGTTTCCTACATTATCATCCAAAATAGCCCATGGCCGGGATTAATGTAGGTGTTTGTCGCTTTTATAAATAACACCGAAGTGTTGTCAAGGGGAATAGGCAATAATATACAAACAAGACACAAAAAAATGGGATTGGCGTGTATTTAATTCACGCGACCCCATGAGTTTTTATAAGATCTTCAAAGAATGGCGTCATCAGGCGCGATGGGCCTGATGACGTTTTATGAGCGACATCAGTGGGTTTGTACGCTGTAGACGAAGCTGGTTTTGGGGAGTCTGAGCATGCGTTCCCGGATGAGGCTGAATGGAATGGCGGAGCCCTGGACGTGTTCTTTTTGGAGTGCGTTGAGCGCGGCAGCGTCGCCTTTTGCTTTGATCTGTGCGATTTGTGTCATGATGTGGTCGACGCATTTAGGCATTTTGTCCATGTGTATGACAAAGGCGCCCTTGTCGGTGCCGTTGCTTGCGGTGGCGTCAGGGTCGAAGGAGAGTGCGCCGTCTTTGAGCATCATGCCGATCTGGATGGCGGCGAGTTGTGAGTATGGCTGGATGCGTCCGGAGGCGTCTGTCATGCCTCTTGAGATGTGTCCGAAAGCCCAGTAGACGGAATCGGCGTAGCTTTTGTGGGCGAGTTCCTGGGTAATGACGCCTTTTTCGACGAGGAATGGGAGGTACCAGAGTGCGGCGGTTTGCGCTTTAAATTCCTCGGCGAGAGAAGCCATGCTACCGCCGAAGATGGCGTCGTCGACTTTTCCGTTGACTTTGTATTCGTGTGCGGGTCCGAGGTTGTGAGCGGCTTCATGCAGGATGGTACTGAGGAGTCCTGGTCCGGATGCGTCTTTGAGGAGCTCCATATCGGCGTCGGTGAAGAGGGAGGAAGCGAGGGTCTGTCGGTCGCGCAGGCTGTCTGGGTCGGTGTAGAGGTTGCTCATGGCGACGGTGCGTCCGCGTCCTTCGTTGGCGACGGGACCCCAGTTTGGGAGGGACTGTCCGATGGTGGCGCCGAAGGCGTCGCGGTCGTCGCCGCTATTGGTGACGATGTCGATGAAGTCGGGGAGATGGAAACTGACGGTTCTGGCTGTGTAGGGTTTTCCGGCAATTTTGGCGAGATTTTGTTCCATTTCCTGCTGCAACGGGGTGAGTTTTTCCTGCCATGAGAGGGCGTCCGGATTGATGCGTGCGAA
Organism: uncultured Myxococcales bacterium; assembly: GCA_945875805.1. Classification (GTDB taxonomy): domain Bacteria; phylum Myxococcota_A; class Bradymonadia; order UBA4248; family UBA4248; genus UBA4248. The sequence continues at coordinate 56,826 of CAMCLY010000002.1, forward strand.
GGTCATGTGGAATCCGGCTTTTCTTGAGCAAGGGTCCCAGTAGACTTCGTCCGGGGCGACGCGGACGTACCATTTGGAGTTGGTGGAGTTCATGGAGGCCCATGCCTCGTCGGCGGGGTTCCAGTCGTTGGTGAGGAAGGCTTCGGCGGCGACGTTGAGGTAGTTCATCAGGGCGACTTCGTCTTCGTTTCCGATGAGGGTTTTGGCGGCATTTTTGAGGAGGTTGCTGATGGTGCGCATTTCATCGCCGAAGGCGCGGTTGTAGGGCACGGCCTTGAGGGCGCCGCCTTCCTCGACGACGACGGTGAATGGGGTGAGGAGCGTTTCGGCGTCGGGGCGTGCACTGATCTTGTCGCAAAAATCTTTGGAGCGCTGGAGTGAAGCGGGGTAAATGCCGACCGGGGTGAAGGCATCTCCGGCGAGTGCGCGGCATTCGGGGTCGTTTTTCATTTTTGGGCTTTGTGGCATGACGCCCCAGTTTCTGCGCGCCATGCTTTGGGAGATGATGTCGTCGGCGGGGATGCGCGCCATGATTTTGTCGAGTCCGACTTGTCTTGCGTAGAGGGTGTCGATGGCTTCTCCGACCTGAAGCATGGCGCGTACGAAATCGCGTTCGTTTTCGTCAGAAAAGTCGGAGGCGACGAGGGTGATGGCGGCCTGATCGAGTTCCTGTGCAACTTTTTCGCGTCGGGTGCGTTCGGCCGGGTCCTCGATGGGGGTGCCCAGGGTTGGGTCTTTCATGACATCGACCATGAGGGCGTAGGCGTCTCTGAATGCCTTGGTGAAGTTTCCGTCGGCGTCTTTCCAGACGAACGAAGCGGACGTGGGGTAGAAGTTGAGGGTTCTCAGGACTTCGGGGCGCACGGTTTTGCTGGGGGTGTCTTCATAGGTCCAGAAGATGGGGAGATTGAGTCTTTGTGCGGCGTGGTTGAAGTCGTCCCGGGAGAGCTGTGAGAGGGTTTCGTCGACGGCGGGTGCCTCAGGAGCGGCCTCAGGAGCGGCCTCAGGAGCGGCCGGTGCGGGCGCCTCCGGTGCGGCGGCGGCCGGTGTGGGCTGGGGTTGTGTGTTCACGGGTTCTTCCTTTTTGCAGGCCGGGGCGCATGTCATGAGGACGAGCGCGAGGACAGAGGCGAGTTTTTGGGTGTGAGTCATGGAAATCTCCTTGTGAGAAGGGGGATAGGGTGTGGGCACGTGAGGTGTTGGGCGTTTTTTTACCGTTTGGGCGGTTTCCAATGCGGATCGTTGGGGGAAATGAGGGTTCCGATGGGGGGAGGAGGGGGGAGTTTTCGGATCATCTGGACGACGAAACGCCCCGAACCGGCGGCATAGAAGACGCGGTATTTCCGGAAACCGAGTTTGGTAAAACATCGCTGTGCGCGTGTGTTGTTGGCATAGGTTTCGAGGACGATGAGTGCGAAGCCCTCGCGGGCCAGGAAGTCGAGAAAGAGCCTCAGGGCTTCGCTGCCGTATCCGTGGCTCCAGTGTTGTGGGCTGGCGATGACGATGCCCAGGGTGCACTGACATGTTTTTTTGACGAAGTCGCGGGCGGTAATCGTCCCGATGGGCTCTCCGTCCAGAACGATGATGCGTTCGATGATCTCGCCCATGCCCTGAGCCAGGAGCCTTCCGCCCGCGTATTCTTCGAGGGGGATGGTGTGGGGTGCATCGTCGGCCCAATAGACGACGCCCGGTTCAAAACGTTGCGCATAGAAGTGCGCGTAGTCGTCGAATTCGGGCGTTTTGAGGGTGATTTTTCTTTGGGGTGCTTTGGTCACGTTATCGAACCGTGGCGCCAGGCGCGCGCAGAAGGGTGCCTGGAAGTTCAAGTCCCGCGTCGTCGCTGGCCGCGAGAATCATACCGCGCGATTCGAGGCCGAAGAGCTGACGCGGCTTAAGGTTGGTGAGGACGAGCACGTTCCGGTTGATCAGGGCTTCGGGTTCGTAGTGTTTGGCAATGCCCGCGACGATTTGCACCGGGCCGTCTGGATGTCCGATTTCGACTTGACAGCAGACGAGTTTGTTGGACTTTTTGACTTTTTCGCACGCGAGGATTTTTCCGACGCGGATGTCGAGTTTTTCAAAATCTTCGTAATCGATGGCGTCTTTGAGTGGGGCACGGACGATTTCCGGGGCTGTGTTCAGTGGCGTTTTTTCGTCACCGGGAAGCACGGTGGTTTGCGCCGTTTCTTGAGCGTTTTCCTGGACGGACTCGGCGGGCATGGTGAGGGCGTCGAACGTTTCGCGTTCCGGTCGAATGTACGTTTTTTCGACGTTTTGGACGGAATTATGGTCGTTCAGGTGCGCGTCGAGATCGGCGAGGTTCTGGTCATGGAGTCCGAGCTGGGCAAAGATCTTGGCGGAAAAATCGGGGACGACGGGTTTGATGGCGATGGCGATCATGCGCACGACATCGGCGCATGCGGTGACGATGGCGCGTGCTGCATCCTGGCGTCCTTCTTTGAGATGCGTCCAGGGGGCCTGTTCCTGATAGAAGAGGTTGGCGGCGTTTCCGATTTCGCAGATCACCTTGATGGCGGTTGCCGTGTCGAGGGATTCGTAGGCCGGGATGATCTCGTTTTGAATGCGCTTTTTTGTCTCGTCGAGGAGTGTCCTGCAGGCTTCGTCGTAGTGCGAGGAAGCGAGTCGGCCGTCGAGTTTGGTCGCCGCAAAACTGAACGATCGGTTGTGAAGATTGGCCAGGTTGTCGATGAGTCCGGAGCGGACGCGGTAGTAAAAATCCTCAATATTGAGGTCGATATCCTCGACGCCCGTGGAGAGTTTGGCGGCAAAGTAAAAGCGCAGGTATGCGGCGGGAAGGACTTCGAGGTATTTGGAAGCCAGAATGAACGTCCCTCGGGACTTGCTCATCTTCTTGCCGTTGACGGTGAGGAATCCGTGGGCGTGGATGCGGTGCGGCATTTCGTAGCCCGCGACCTTGAGCATGGCCGGCCAGAAAAGGGTGTGGAAATAAATGATGTCCTTGCCGATGAAGTGCCAGATCTCGGTATCTTTGCTGCGCCAGTACGTGTCGAGGCTGGCGCCGTGCTGTTTGCACCACGAAAGCGTCGTGGCGATGTAGCCCACGGGGGCGTCGAGCCATACGTAGAAAAATTTGTCGGGATAGCCCGGGATTTCGAATCCAAAGTAGGGCTTGTCGCGCGAGATGTTCCAGTCCTGGAGGCCTTCGTTGATCCATGTCATGACGAAGTTTCGGACTTCGTCGGACAGGGCGTCCGATTTGGCAAATTCGCGGAGTTCGTCGACGAGATTGCTCAGCGAGATGAAGAGATGGCGGGATTCGCGGACGACAGGCGTTGAACCGTCGAGGACGCAGTGCGGATCGACGAGTTCCATGGCGTCATAGCGGCTCTTGCAGACCTCGCACACGTCGCCATACTGGTCGGGTGCCCCGCACTTCGGGCATCCTCCCTTGACATATCTGTCCGGCAAAAACCTTCCCAAGGACTCGCTGTACAGCTGTTTGACGACTTCCTCGCGGATGTGTCCGGCAGCCTGAAGTTTTGCAAAAATATCATAGGCGAGGGTTTTGTTTTCTTCGCTATGGGTGGTGTAGTAGTTGGCAAAATCGATGTCGAAGCCTTTAAAATCGGCGGTATGACTTGCCCATGCTTCCTTGATGAGGGCTTCGGGGGTGATGCCGCGTTTGGTGGCGTTGATCTCGATGGGGGTGCCGTGGGTGTCGTCGGCGCACATGTAGAGGGCTTCGTGTCCCATCATGCGCATGGCTCGCGCAAACACGTCGGTCTGTATCGCTTCGACCATGTGGCCCAGATGGATGGCTCCGTTGGCATAGGGTAGCCCACTCGTAATCAGCAAACGCCTCTTTGTCATTCTTCAAATCTCCTGTGAAGATCCGCCAAAAAACAGCGCAAAACCGCGCCGACGGCGGTCTATACCACGATGTAGGTGTGTGGCGGTATGATTAATTTTTGTCAGGATTGGACGTGTGATAGGACAAAATCGACGTTGGCGTAGGGGTGTGGGTCTCCCTGGATGCGCGCACAGAACGCGTCGTCGATGCCTTCAAAGATGCCCGATGCGACGAAGCGCGCGGATCGCGCGTCGCGCAGGGCGATGTGTCTTCCGACAAACGCCAGGTCGCGACGGTAATCGCTGAGAAGGGCGATGGGATCCTGCACGACCTGGGCGACGCGCAGGGCCAGACGTGAGACTGCGGTCATCAGGACGGCACCGACGCGCACGCGTTCGGGATCGCAGAGCGCAGGCGCCACAGACGCAGGCAACAGGAGGTTGGTGTCGTCGGGATCAGGGGCTTTGACGAGGTTGATGCCGATCCCGTAACACACGCCCGTGGCGGTGAGCGCCGTGAGGATTCCGCCCAGTTTGCGCGGCGGGGTTTCGGTCACAAGGTCGTTGGGCCATTTGATGCGCGTGCCCGGCGGCAGGCTTTCGGCCAGGGCCACACACGGGGCCGCCTGATACCACGGCAGGCACGCGCCAGGATCGGGGTCGCGCACGCCGCCGCAGGCGGCAGAGGGGGTAGACGCGTATGGCGTAGCCATAGCGGCGTAGGGGGAGGCTTCCCCCACCCGCGCCAAACCCTTCTGAAATGGAAAAAAACACGTCAGATAGAAATTCCCAGGGTATGTGTGCCACGTGCGACCGTATTTTCCATGAAATCCGCGCCCGTCTATGGCAATAGCAACGACAGGGTGATCGAATGAACAATGTAACATTCGGTCGTATTGCGATGTTTGTGAATATGCTTCGATGATAATATCAGCCGGGAACGCGGGCATGTCGGCATCATAAAGGAGGCCGGGGCCGGCGTCGTCCTGAAACTCGAAACCCGGGAACACGTCCGGGGACGCGGCGTCGAGCGAGTTCAGCGGAATATCACCAAAAAGTTGAAACGCGAGGTCAGGGGAGGAGGTTTGTATTTTCATGGTGGGGGCTTGTCAGAAAAAAAATGTGATTACGCTTGCACGCCGGTGATTTGGCGGAAATCCCGTCGAAGTGTCAATTATAGTCAATTATAAATGTGAGAGGGAATCATGGCTCAGGAACGCTTTGAATTTCGTTCGGAAACTAAGGAATTGCTTCAACTGATGGCGAAATCGCTCTACTCGAGCAAGGACGTCTTTTTGCGCGAACTCGTGTCGAACGCTTCGGATGCGCTCGATCGTCGCCGTTTTGAGGCGGTGACCGACCCGTCCAAACTGAGCGCGGATGAGACGCTCGAAATCCGGATTCATGCGGACAAGGACGCCAAAACGCTCACGATTGAGGACAACGGCGACGGGATGACTCGCGACGACATGATCGCCAACCTGGGGACGATTGCGCATTCTGGGACCAAGGCGTTTGTCGAAAAACTCAAGTCTGCCGAAAACGCCGATCAGGCTAACTCGCTCATCGGGCAGTTCGGCGTTGGGTTCTATTCGGCCTTTATCGTGTCGGACGATGTCACCGTGACGAGCCGCCGCGTCGGGCAGGATAAAGCCTACACCTTCCGTTCCTCCGGCGATGGTTCCTACACGATCGAGGACGCCCAGAAAGATTCGTGCGGCACGACAATCGTCCTCAAACTGCGTCCCGAGGACCTCGAAGATCAGCTGTCCGATTTTACCGACGCCTACGTCATCAAAAACACGATTAAGAAATACAGCGATTTCGTCCAGTACCCGGTCATGGTCGAGTGCGAGACGCAGCACCACCGCGAGGGCGTCGAGGAAGCCGAGGGGCACGACGCGTCCACATGCCACGATCCCACCCACATGGTGACCGAAAAAGTGTGGGAACAGGCCAACTCCATGAAGGCGATATGGCTCAAAAAAGCCGACGAGGTCACGGACGAGGAATACAACGAGTTCTACAAAAACATCACGTTCGACTGGTCGGATCCGATGTTCCGCCTCAATCTCAAGGCCGAAGGGACCGTCGAATATCGCGGCCTGGTCTTCATTCCGGCTCGCGCGCCCTATGACATGAACTATCGCGACGCCAAATTCGGTCTGCGCCTCCATGCCCAGCACGTCCTCATCATGGAAAAATGCGCCGAACTCCTCCCCGATTACCTCCGCTTCGTCAAGGGGGTCATCGATTCCTCCGACCTCAGCCTCAACATCTCCCGCGAGATTCTCCAGAAAGACCGCAGCATCTCGACCATCCGCAAGCACATTGTCAAAAAAGTCCTCGATCTCCTCGACGACGCCGCCCAAAACGACAAGGACAAATACAACACCTTCTGGGAACAGTACTCGCGCTACATCAAAGAAGGCGCGGCCAGCGATTACGACAACAAGGATCGCCTCCTCAAACTCATGCGTTTCGTGACGAGCACCACCGTCGCCGAGGACGAAAAATCTGAGTCCAAAAAATCGTCGACGACCTCCTTCGCCGATTACATCGCCCGCATGCCCTCCGATCAGGATGCCATCTATGCCATCGCCGGCGAGTCCCTCGAAGTCGTCCGAAACAGCCCGCACCTTGAGGCGTTCCAGCAGAAAGGATACGAAGTTCTCTACCTCACCGATCCCTACGACGAAATTCTGTTCTCACAGATCCCCGAAGTCCAAGGCAAAAAAATCACCTTCATCGGTCGCGGCGAGGTAGAACTCGGAAGCGAAGAGGAAAAGAAGGAAAAACGCGAAAAACTCGAGAGCCAGAAAAAGGATTTCGACGCCCTCCTGCAGAAGCTCCAGTCCTCCCTTTCCAACGACGTCGAATCCGTGCGCCTCTCCACTCGCCTTACCACCTCCCCGGCCTGCCTCGTGGGCCGCGACGGCGACGTCAGCCCCCACCTCCAGCGCCTCCTCTCCAAAATGGGCAACGGCAACGGCCTCCCCGAGTCCAAGCGCATCCTCGAAATCAACCCCAACCACCCCCTGCTCGAAAAACTCCAGTCGCGCTTTGCCGCCAACGCTGACGACGCCATCATCCCCAAATACGCCCAGCTTCTCTATGGTCAGTCCCTGCTCGCCGAAGGTTCCCCACTTCCCGATCCCGTCGAGTACACCAAACTCGTCACCGAACTCATGGTCGAAACGCTTTAGGGCTTTGCTTCTTCTGGGCGCGGGCTATCCGCCATCGGCGGATACGCCCCGCGCACGGCGGCTATG
>CAMCLY010000003.1 GCA_945875805.1 uncultured Myxococcales bacterium
CCATGGGGAGAGGGGAGCATGCTTCATAAAAAACAAAAAGCCCTCACTCAAACCCACAAAAAGCCTCACTCAAACCCACAACGCCCCAAGCCTCACCACCTCATGAAATGCGAAAGGGCCGCGCGGCATCGCCGCGTGGCCCTTTCGCATTTCGGGGGGTGTGGGGGGACTGGTCCCCCCACACAAAAAACAAAAAACTCAAGACGCGTGACGTGCAAACGCGCGCAACGCGCGTCCCGTCGGGGTGTCTGCACGAGCCAGTTCGGCCGGGGTCCCGGTAAAGAGGACATGTCCCCCGTTCGGTCCCCCTTCAGGCCCGAGTTCGATCACGTAATGCGACTGTGCGATCAAATCCAAGTTATGCTCAATCACCACGATGCTCGCCCCTATCTCCACCAATGCCTGCATCGACGACACCAGGTTTGCCACGTCCTGCATGTGAAGCCCCACCGTCGGTTCGTCGAATATATAAAGCGTTTCCGATGCTTCACTGCCACCGGCGTCCAAATACACAGACAATCGCAGACGTTGAAACTCTCCCCCTGACAGCGTCGCCGTCGACTGACCGAGACGTACATACCCAAGCCCCACACGAATCAGCGTTTGCAACGGCTTCGCCACTCCCGGTTTGTCCTTAAAAAACACACTCGCTTCATCCACCGTCATGTTCAACACATCACAAATCGTCTTGCCGCGATAGGTGACCGACAACACCGCATCCACAAAACGCTTCCCCCCACAATGATCGCACGGAATCGTAATGTCGTTGAGAAACATCATCTCCACGGTGCGCACCCCCATTCCATCACAATAAGGGCACCGGCCACTCGACGAGTTGAACGAAAACCACCCGGGCGTCATCCCCGCATAAATCGCTTCGGGCATTGAGGCAAAGAGGGTGCGGATCGCCGTATATGCCTTGGTCATTGTCGCCACACAGGCGCGCGCCGATCGTCCCAACGCCCCCTGCTCCATCATCACGATCTGCGAAAACGCCTCGCATCCCGTCACCACCGCCCCACCATCATAATCCGACGACACCCCGCCACTCTCTTCTTCATCCAGCACCGGGGCATGATCGTCATTCGACAGGTTCATCATCCACGCCTGATACAGCACATCATGGATCAGCGTCGATTTGCCCGAACCGCTCACCCCCACCACCGACACGATCGTCCCCAACGGAATGTCCACGCTCACATCTTTAAGATTGTGAATCGTCGCATGCTCGATATGTATCGAAGGGGCCATCCTCACGACCCCGTCAAACAGCGACACGCGACGAACATCACGAAGCATGGCGCCGGTCGGCGTATCGCTTTTCACAAGACCGGCCACGTCCCCTTCATAAATGAGATGACCGCCACGTTCCCCGCCACACGGGCCGAGTTCCATCACATAGTCCGCCTGCCGAATGACGTCCGTGTCGTGCTCCACCACGACAAGCGTGTTCCCGATTTTCTGCAACGCCTTCATCACATCAATGAGCTTCTGGCTGTCCTGTGAATGAAGCCCGGCCGTCGGCTCGTCAAGCACATAAAGCGTGTCCGTCAGACCTCGGCCCAATCCGCACGACAAATACAGACGCTGACTCTCCCCACCAGAAAGCGTCTTGCTCTTGCGATTGAGCGTCAGATACCCAAGACCCACGCCACGCATTGTCCGAAGACGCAAAAGCGTTTCCTCCCACGGCGTCTCCGATGCCGACGCCTTGATCGCCTCCATCGGAATCGACTCAAAAAACGCTATCGCCTCGTCCACCGTCATGCCCAGCACATCGCCAAAATGACGCTCCCCCACAAACACGTGGCGCGCAATCAGCCCCATGCCCGTTCCGTCGCAGACCGGACACGGCGTGTACCCCCTAAACCGCGCCAACTGTATCCGGTTGGTAAACTTGTCGTTCCGCGACATCAGCATCGTAAAATACCCCATCACCCCTTCACATTCCCCATCCCCGAACTTGAGGAATGCCATCTGTTCCGGCGTCAGCGATGACAGCGGCACATCCAACGAGATCTTGTGGCGCACACACCCCTTCAACAAGCGCTCCCGACGCGCCCGTGTTTGAACCGTCCGCAACGGGATAATCGCATCCAAGTCCAACAGCGTAAGGTGCATGTTAAACACCCGGTTCCAGTCAATACCGCTCACCGACCCAAACCCCGTGCACTTGCGACACGCGCCAAGCGTCGAATTGGGATCAAAAAATTCGGGACGCAACGCCTGATATTCCGAACCACACGTGGCACACGTCAGACGCCGATCGAACGCCAGTGTCCTCACCTGACCGTCATCCCCAAGAACGTCGACATACGCCCGGCCGTCCCCAAGCCTGAACGCATCCTCAAGCGCCTCCGCCATGCGACCGTCCACCCCCGTCTCCGGTTTGAACACAAGACGGTCAATCACCACCGAAAACTTCCGCGCATCCAACAGACGCTCGATCTCACCCTCGCCCAGTTCCACGATCTTGTGGTCAAGCCATAACCGCTGATACCCCCCCACCGCAAGGGCAGAAAGACGCTGCGCCGCACTCTCCCCTTCCATCAGAAGGACATCCACATACAAAATGAGCTTGAGTTTCCCCCCCAACGCGCTCAATCGCCGCGCGATTTCGCGATTGGTATCCCGACGCACTTCGCCAAAACACCGGTGACACCGATGCACCCCGAGATTCGCAAACAGTTGAGCCATGTGCACAAGCAACTCCGTCACCGTCGCCACCGTCGAGCGAGGATGATCAAAACTGCTCTGTTGACGAAGCGCAATCGAAGGAAGACAATTCTCCACATGATCGATCGGAGGCTTCGGCATCTCGTCAAGAAACATACGGACATACGTCGACATCGATTCCAAAAAACGACGTTGCCCCTCGGCATACAGCGAGTCAAACGCAAGACTCGACTTGCCCGATCCACTCACCCCTGTCAGCACCGTCAACGAACGCATCGGGATATGACACGACAGGTTCTTGAGATTGTTCGTCCGAACTCCCGTCAGGGATATACTCTCTGGCCGCTTTGATATCGTCATCGCCTCGTCACTCTGTCAAAATCTGAAGTTTTCGACCCGCATGGATGACCCAAAGGACACATCATCCCCGGGCAATGTTCCTTGCAAAAAAATATCGGCTGTGTTTTGAGCCGCGCGGCGCGCTGTATATCCAACTTTGCCACAGACTGCGCTGTTTTTTCTCCCCATGGCGTTTCCAAACGACAAAACGCCTCACCTCTCACAAGGATCGCACGGCGTGCTCGACAACACTTTCACGCTTTTTCAAACCTATACCGTTCTGGAACCCACGCGGCTCGATCTCTCCATCGCCGCCCAATGTCCCCTCTGGACGCGCGCGCAACTCAAGCGCGTCATCGACGCCGGGGCCGTACAAGTCAACCAAAAGACGTGCACCAAACCCGCGCAAAAGCTCTCGCCCGGCGATCGCGTCACCTACCCTATGCCTTCGCTCGACCCCGAAGCGCCTCCCAAACCCGAGGACGGCATCAAACTCGACATTCTCTACCAGGACGATGACCTCTTCGTCATCGACAAGCCCTCCGGGCTCGTCGTCCATCCGGGCGCAGGAAACCCCCACCACACCCTCGTCAACGCCCTCCTGAGCCTCGACCCGGCCATCGCCCGCATCGGAGACCCCATGCGCCCGGGCATCGTCCACCGACTCGATGCCCCCACCAGCGGACTCCTCCTCGTCGCCCGATCCCCACGCGCATACGACGCCCTCACCGACATGTTCGCCCGGCACGACATCCACCGGCAATACTGGGCGATATGTCTCGCCCCCAAACTCCAGGACCACGGCACCTTCGACACCCCATACGGACGGCATCCCACCCAGCGCGTCAAATACTCCTCCCGATTCGACGCCCCCAAACGCGCCATCACACACTTCACCACCGTCGACCGAAACGCGCAGGGATTCGCCCTCGTCACATGCCTCCTCGAAACCGGACGCACACACCAAGTCCGGGTACACCTCAGCGAACACGGCGCACCCATCCTCGGCGACGACCTCTATGCCCCTGCCCCCATAGCCCGACACAAGGCCATCCCAAGACTCGCCCTCCACGCGCAACACCTCACCTTCAACCACCCCATCTCAAACACCCCCTGCAGCTTCTCCTCCCCCTTCCCGGAAGACTTCTCCATGGCCCTCCAAAAACTCGGACTCCACCTCCCACCCAACCTTTCTCCCTGACCCCGCCAAACTCCCGACCACCCCTCCGTGAGGGGGGCGGCGCGTATTGAGGCCACGCCGAAATAGCGACGTTGGGGGGACACTTCCCCCCCCACACAAAAAAACGCACGTCAAGGAAATACCCCCATGAGTGAACCCATATCCATGATCGGCGCCGTCATTTATGACGCAAAACGATTCGCCACCATCGCAAACGTCCTGCGAAAATTCGGCTTCACCAACCTCGTCAACGTCCTCAAAACAGGCATCGCCGGAGACGCACGTTCCTCCCAGGAAATCCTCTCCTCGTTTAAAGAAAAACCCACCGACATGGCCGCAAGGCTGCGCGGCGTCATCGAGGAACTCGGCACGACGTACATCAAATTCGGACAGATGCTCTCCACGCGATACGATCTGCTTCCTAAAGAAATCATCACAGAACTTTCAAAACTCCAGGACGCTTCACCGCAAATCCCATTCGACACCGTCGAGAAAATTCTGAACGACGCATACGGCAACTACCACGACGTCTTTGCCGAACTCGATCCCGTCCCGCTCGGCTCGGCCTCGATCGCACAGGTCCACAGAGGCGTTACCACTCAGGGCGAACGCGTCGTCGTCAAAGTGCAAAGGCCAAATCTGCTGCCGCTGATACGAAGCGATATCGACATCCTCAACCTCATCGCCCGCGTCTTTGACGACAACATCGAGGAAATCGCCTACTTCAACCTCCCCGCCCTCATCGCCGAATTTGAACGCGCCACCATCTCCGAACTCAATTTCAACCGCGAACGCGAAAACATCGCCTACTTCATCCAGCAGTACGGCAACCGGCCCATGTTCGCCTTCCCCGAGCCGCTCGACGCGCTCAGCCGACAGAACATCCTCGTCATGCGCGAATTGCGCGGACAAAAAATCACCGACCTCCCACACGACGACCCCAACGCCAAAATCATGGCCGACGAAATCCTCGCCATCGCCTTCGACATGGTCTTCCGCGACGGCGTCTTTCACGGCGACCCGCACCCGGGAAACGTCCTCGCCACCCAGGACGGAAAAATTGGACTCCTCGACTTCGGACTCGTCGGAACTTTCACCAAACGACAACGCCAGGACTTCATGCGCCTCGTCATCGCCGTCCAGGCCGGCGACAACGCCCTCGTCGCACGCACCCTCCTCTCCCTCGGACACCCCACCCGACGCGTCATCCTCGCCAACCTCGAGGCCGAAATCGCACGCATCCTGCAAAAATACCTCAAATCCTCCCTGAAAAATCTCGACATCGCCGCCTTCGCCGCGGACTTCATCGCCGCCGGACAAACCTTCGGCGTCCAAATCCCCTCCGAATTCACCAACGCCGTGCGCGCCCTCATCAGCCTCGAAGGCATCATCCAATACCTCAACCCAGACCTCGATCTCGTCGACACCCTCGGACAGTTCTCCCGAAAACTCCTCGCCAACGGCATCGATCAAAAAAACCTCGCCACCACCCTCCTCTCCGACTTCTTCAACGTTCGCGATTTCGCCGCCGAACTCCCCTCCCACATCGTCCAGTTCACCCAGGACCTCGAACACGACGGGCTCGCCATTCGACACAACCCCGCCGACATGGCCCCCATCACCGACGCCATCAACACCGCGTCCTTCCGAATCGCCATCTCCCTCATGCTCTCCGCATTCACCTTGGCCTTCCTCATGGCTGACCCCAAAATGAACCTCCTCTTCGACATCGCCCTCATCCTCGACCTCCTCTGGTGCATCGTCCTCGTCTGCGCGTTCCTCCAAAAACGCACATCCCGCCGAAAAATCCGCGTCCAACCCTTCCTCACGAGAATGCGGCGCCGCCAAAGTTGGTTCTAGATTCAGACACGGCTTTTTTGGGGAGGGGGAAGTCTCCCCCTGCGCGTCTATGTGCTCAGGCCTCCGGCCTTGCGCGCATACGACGCGACCCCCTCCGCTCCACGCAAATTCTCATCTCCTTACCCACGCTTGCACTGACAGGCATTTTCTGGTTTACATCCGCCGCCGGTCCTTGCCGGAAAATCGCACCCGCATGATTAGAGGTCTCCATGAAATACATCCCATTCTTCGCTTTGCTCATCCCGACCGCCCTGGCCGGATGCACCGCCTCCATCGGAGACAGTTGCGACACATCCAACGACTGCCCATCCGGACTCGTCTGCGATACCGATTCCCCCTCCGGATACTGCCTCGCCACAGGGTGCGAATTCGACGAGGAATGCCCCGAAAACTCCGTCTGCGTCGCCTTCACGGACTCCCTTCGCTACTGCCTCAAAAAATGTAAAAAAGATAGCGACTGCCGCAGCAAATACACATGCCGAGACGACATCGGCCCCTCCAAATTCTGCTACGTCGCCCCCGAATACCCCTACGGACGCGACCCCAATAACGAAGTCGATTTTTCTATCTCCGAACCATAGTTTTTTTGTGTGGGGGACCAGTCCCCCCACGCCCCCCGAAAAGCGAACAGGGCACATGGCTACGCCATGCGCCCTGTTCGCTTTTCATGCGGTGGTGAGGCTTGGGGCGTCGTGAAAGTGAAGCCTTTTTGCGCGTTTTGGAGAGTTTTTTGTTTTTGCCTGAGCTTATCGCAGGTTTAGAGGGGCTTTTGTTTTTGGCCTGAGCTTATCGCGGGTTTAGAGGGGCTTTTGTTTTTGGCCTGAGCTTATCGCGGGTTTAGAGGGGCTTTTTTTTGGCCTTGGCCTTTCGCGAGTGCAGGGGGAGAGCTTTTGGAGTTGATGAAGCATGTTTCCCGACCATTCCCCTTCCCTACCCCCCCCTGTCCCCTCATAAGTCATGATATACAAAAACGCCCGCGCGGTGATGCCGCGTGGGCGTTTTCACATGCCATGTGAGCGAGTGGGGAGACTTTGGGTTCCCCGACAAACAGACAAATTATTTGCCAAAATATCGTTTGAGGAGACCTTCAAAGGCCTTGCCGTGACGGGCTTCGTCGCGAGCCATTTCGTGCACGGAATCATGAATGGCGTCGAGATTGTATTTTTTGGCGAGTTTGGCAAGTTCGGTTTTGCCGGCAGTGGCACCATTTTCGGCTTCGACACGCAACTCGAGGTTTTTCTTGGTAGAGGTGGTCACGACTTCACCCAAGAGTTCGGCAAATTTGGCCGCATGTTCGGCTTCTTCATAAGCCGCTTTTTCCCAGTAAAGACCAATTTCGGGATACCCTTCGCGATGGGCCACACGCGCCATGGCCAGGTACATACCGACTTCGGTGCACTCGCCGTTAAAATTGGCCTTCAGACCATCAATGATCTCTTTCTGAACCTCTTCGGGCACATCGGCCCCAAACTGTTTGCCCACGCCCACCACGTGTTCAGCCGCCCAAGCACGTTCTTCTTTTTGTTCGACAAATTTTGAACCGGGGACCTTGCATTGAGGGCAAAATTCGGGGGGATTGTCGCCTTCATGAACATAACCGCAAACAGGACATACCCATTTTTTCATCGCATCTTCTCCTTATGCCTGAGTTCTGCTTCTGTGTTTGTTCCTCACAGACAGCAACCATGCCGCACCCTCGTGCGAACAACGGTAAAAGCGAGTTGTATCACGACCAAATGCTTAAGGTGAGCTTTTTTTGGGGAAACCAAGTTCCCTTTGCGCATGTCATGAAGTGATAAGGCTTGGGTACGTCGCGTAAACGAAACCTTTTGATGGGGTTGGCGATGACCTTTCAAGTTTGACCCTGGCGAAGGCGAGGTGGCGGTTTTGGTATGTGCGAAATTTTCTGGGTGTGCCCTATTCTATAGGTGAAAAATTTCTGTGTGTGATGTCACAAGCCAAACGGAGGTCCATGATGCACGACTATGAACCCAGGAGTCACAAGACTAAAAAAACAAGGCTGGAAAGCAAAAGGCAAATTTACACAAACGACAGGCGTAGAACTCGCTCCAAAGGGATGAGACAGGAACACACCGTTGTTCCCAATGAACCCCAAAGTCCTCAGTCCTCCGGGGAAAAGAAACCCCAGCCCATAGAGGTCCAAATTTCCTGTCTCGCCGTCCTGGAGTGGATCTGGAATGAACTGATCAAGCGCCTCTGCGCTCCAGAACGTCACGAGGCGTTACAAGGCTCCATGCGTGCACGTCCTTCCGTGATGGTACGTCCGGAATTGCAATCCTCAGGAATACAGGCACAAGCCATCGAAGGCAAAACCATCGAAATCGCCAGAGAAGAAGACGTCCTCGACGCGTCTCTGATGAAACACGAGGCCAGACACATTGTGCAACAACGCCTGTCCAAACATCATGCAGAGAAATCCCATCAAAATCGCGACAAAGCAGAATCCGAGGCTGACCAAATGGATGCCACATTGTCACCGTGCTCCATCCCCGTCTTACGTCGCGAAAACCCATATACCGAAGACAACGAACAAAGCGATTATCTCAGAGAAAAGAAGGCATTCTCTTTCACTCCGAAACTCGCCAAGCTCGGTCAATCCCCCATGAAATTGCCATCGAGACTCGAACAAATCAAAAAGGAGCCCAGATTTCAGGATGCTCTTGAGCAGTTATCCCGATATCCCATGGGGCACGGAGAATATCTGGTAGAAGGCAAGATGACCCGCAATCCTCTCGTGCTTGAAGTACAGCAACGTCTCTATGAACTTGGATACCTCGAAAAAGGCATGGACGGCAGTTATGTAGAATACCAGCGAAACGGAGACCCAGGGACCACTTTTATGGCCATTCAGAAATACCAGAAGGCAAACGGACTCCCGCCAACGGGAAAAGTGGATCGAGACACCATGTTGCTGTTGATTTACGATGTCCCGCAAATGCGCCTGGGGCGGCTGTCGGCCGCCTTTGAATCCAAGACGGATGGAATCTATGCGATAGGCTGGGACAAGGAAGGCGGAACCTCCTACGGACGAACACAGTTTTCATCTCGAAAGGGCATCATGGATGAGTTCGTGCGCTATCTTTACAAACAAGGTGGCAAAGCACAGCAAGTCGCAATGGAGTTTGAAAGTTCCCGATGGCCGGAAGGACGCACGGACTCATACACCAAAGAAAAAAACGCATACGATTTTGATTGTGAAAAACCAGAGGAAAAACGACATGGTCATGAAAAATATATATGCCTGAACCGATACGACAAAGGGGCGTATGCCACCCCAAAAACACAAAGCACCGGAAAGATGACCCCTATCGATGTTTGGCAAAAACACGCCCCTTTCCTCAATCAGTATGCTGAGGAATTTAAAATTGAAAAATACTACACAAAACCAATGAAAGAGGCTAGAAACGAATGGGGTAAATACACAGAACTATGGGATATGATTGAATGTACGGAAACGCTTCAGGAAGTCTTTTTATCAACGGCTATTCAACACGGTCAATACGGGGTAATCAATATATTTATCACGGCTTACAAGAGAACAACTCAGCAAACAAAGGATACCCATCTCTTCTCAAACAAAGCGAGTAAGAGCAAGAAATTAAAAACATTTATAAACCCAAGCAACTTTATAAAAGAAATATACTTAGAGAGAAATTCAAAAAGCAACATCAAAACAAG
Organism: uncultured Myxococcales bacterium; assembly: GCA_945875805.1. Classification (GTDB taxonomy): domain Bacteria; phylum Myxococcota_A; class Bradymonadia; order UBA4248; family UBA4248; genus UBA4248. Next base: position 9,755 of record CAMCLY010000003.1, read on the forward strand.
CCGTTATAACACAGAAAACCAGTTAGCACAGCAAATGTACGACATGGAGACTTTATATGACACCGCTCATTAGAAACGCCTTAATTTTAAGCATATTTATCATGTCGTGCGAATCACACCAAGAATCGCATGTTCAAAAAAACGAAACTAACAATACAGCTATAACGACACAAAACAAGAAGGCAGGAGTGCAATCTGTTATCAACTTTTTAACCAGACATTCCCATCAACTGTCGAAATTTGACGATATCTCTCCATTTATCATCAAATTTAACAGCGTAAAAAATACGAACCTTATATTATGCGCAGAACAAAACTACTACGAGCCATCATTTATTTTTCCCTTTCTGGTAAACTGTAATAATAGTATAACTATCCCTGGCGGGTATTATAATGATTATTCAACATGTGTATCATGCCATGTCTATCAGGATGGGGATTATGAAATATCTTTTAAGGGTAGATTTCAAAGTGAGTACGGATATCTTTGGATAGACACAGATAACGATGACGCGCAGTTTAAATTCGTCGTTCAGTGGGGTGATCTTCCCCATGGCGTGTTGGCGGAATGGGTATTGGGAAATGACCCCAATGTCAATTTCATTTCCACCCACACACCTGAAGAAGATTCACCATACAAAGAAATGCGCCCGCTTCAGTTCACATATAAAATCACCAAACCCGGTGCAGTGGTTCCCATCGTCGTAAAGGCAAACGACCACATTTTGCCCGATTATGAAGTCGATTGTAACGGAGACGGCTTTTATGAACAACGCAATCTGCATTTTGCCACATACTGTAAATACGACAAGCCTGGCACCTATCACATTCGGCTACGTGGGATTATCCCGGCGATTAAACACAACTGTCGTCCGTCGGAATATCTCAACGAACCTAAAAAGAAGAATTTCTGGTCAAAAATTGATCTCAATCACGGATATGAACTCATCTCGCTCGATCAGTGGGGCGATATCGAATACCACAGTCTGCATGCGTTCTTTTTTAATTGTGAACAAGCCAGAATCAAAGCCAAAGATACCCCAAATTTTACACACCTGCACGATACAAGCGAAATGTTCAGAGGCACGCTCTCGTTTAACGACCCGGTCAACCATTGGGACATGTCTCATGTCGTCAACGCCATCGGGATGTTTCAGGAGGCAACAGCGTTTAATCAGCCCGTCGATCGTTGGGATGTGTCTCACGTCGTCTATATGCAAAATATGTTTAAAGAAGCCGTGAGATTCAATCAGACTGTCAACACATGGGATACGTCAAGTGTGGTGAACATGACGCAGATGTTTGACGGCGCTTCGCGCTTCAATCAGCCCATGAACCGATGGAACGTTTCCAATGTCCGCTATATGAGCGGCATGTTTATCCGGACGTATCGGTTCAATCAGCCGCTCGATACATGGGATGTCTCCCATGTCGAATACATGAACGACATGTTTGCCTTCTCACGATTTAATCACCCTCTCGACTGGAATATTGCCTCACTCAAAGACGCACGCGGGATTTTTGAACAATGCCCGTCATACGGAAAATACTGCAAAAGACTGCCCCCATACCGCGATCTCAAATTTGTCGAAAAACTGGAAAAACATCTCCGCGCCAGAGGCGTGAACGATCCCGATATTTGGTGGAACGCCATGGCCGATAGAACCTATTTTCGATATGAAGATGACTACCCTGGATACGATTTACGCGGAGATGTCTATGATCCCTGGCGTACTTGTGCCGAGTCGAGGGGGGATTGTAAGTAGAAGACTGCCCGTAATGATGGCCGGACAAAGCATAGAAGGCCGCCGTATTGCCCTATGGAGGGCAATAGGCGGCCGGCGGCGGCGTATCCGCCGAGGCGGATAGCCGCGCCACAGGCCAACACAAATTTTTATATATATAAATATCTATAAATCGATTGAGTTTTCTTCCTGAGTCCAGAACATACGTACAAATCGTGGATAGTTTTCGGAGATGAGGAAAGTTTCGAGGCCCTGATCGTCGGGTCGGCAGGCAAGGGCGCAGGCGGGAGAGGCGCAAAAGACGGCGGCGAGGCATGCGGCGCGCGTTTGCAGGGCCAGGCGGAAGTCCGGCCATGAGGGGACGAGGAAGGGGACGCCGTCTTTGAACAGCTTGCGGTCGGCGCGGGGAAGGGCTCGGAAGAGTTGTTTTTTGATGGACTGGGCGAGCGCGGATTCGGGTTTGGGCTGGCAAAGGGCGAGAAAGAGGGCTTCAACGGTGGTGTCGTCGAGCGCATCGATCAGACATCCGCCTGTGACGGCCTGATGCATGGCAAAGGATGCCCAGAAATCAAAGGGGATGGGGTTGTTTTCGTCGATGAGTTCGGCGTCGAAGATGAGGGCGCCGGGGACGTCGAGTTTGGCGCGGGCGCGGAGGGTTTTCATCGAAGTCGTGGTGTAAATGCGGCGGACGTCGAGATTTTGGCCGAAGAGGCGTCGGACGCGCGCGAGGGCCCAGTGATCGTCGGGGAGCGGGTCCGCGGGCAGGGTGTCGCCGAAGAGCTCAAAGGCGCTGGGCGTCATGAGGCGCAGATAGCGCTGGGCGTCGGCAAAGGCGCGCGGGATGGGAATGAGTTCGACGTCAAAAAAGCCGCGCGGCGTCCCTTTGGTGCAGCGCATCCAGCGTTGACCGGAGTCCGTGTGGCTTCGTTTTTCGTACAGGGCGGTGACGGCCGCAAGCGAGATGGGATCGCCAGTTTGCTTGAGAACGTCGATAAATGGTGGGAAGGCGTCGTTGAGAGCGATGTTTTTTCGCAGGGTTCTTCGGAACTCGCCGATGGCGGAGTCGATTTGACCGGCGCTTGCAAGCGCCTGCGCGCGGGCGAGGTAGGCCCAGTCGGTATTTTGTGACTCGTGGATGACGTCAGAGAGGAAGGCCAGGGCTTCGCGGTGCTGTCGGTTTGCGACGAGGAGGGCTGCGACACAGCCCCGGTACTGGGCGATGCGTTCGGCGTTTCCCTGTTGGGAGAGTTCGCGTCGGGTGACGTCGATAAGTCTCTGGAGTTCGTGATGGGTTCGGTAGTCTTCGATGAGGGCGTCAAAGTCGTTTCTTGAATCGATGACGGCGTCGATGGCCTGTCGTTCGTAGAGGGTGCGCATGTCATGCGTCCATCCGGCCTCGCGTGCGATGCGCGTAAACGCGCAACGGGCGCGCCGAACTTCGTCGGGGTGCTGGGTATCGGCGCATATTTCTTCGAGGGTGGCTTTGGCGTCGCTCCAGTTTCGTTCGGCGCAGGCGATGTCGTACAGGAGTTTGAGCGCGGCCATGTCGTGGGGGGACTGCACGAGGAGTTTGCGCAAGATTCGCCGCGCGCGGTCTGGCTGTTCGAGTTGGTGGATGAGGATGTCCGCGTGTTTGAGGAAAGCCGCGCGTTTTCGTTCGGGGTCGTCGAGGTGGGCCGAGAGCTGTTCGATGGTTTCGACGGCTTCACTCCACCGAGTCTGTTCGATGAGGAGGTCTGCCTGCATGGCGAGTGCGTCGAGATCGGCGGGCGCTTGGGCGATGAGACGGGCAAGGGTGAGGGTGGCGGCGGGGATATCGTGGAGCTGGTGAGCCTGGAGCGCGGCCTGTTTTCTGAGGATCTCGAGTTGTCTTGGGCCTTCGGGCATCGCCGCGATGGCGTGCGCATAGATCCGGGCGAGGGGTTCGTACCGATCGAGCGGTGGCAGGAGTTGCTCGCTCATCTGAATGGCAGGCATACAGGCGGGATCGTGGGAGAGCAGCCGAGAGAGGCTGGCGATGGCCTGTTCGGTTTTGTGCAGGGTGTTGGCCCACAACTGGGCGGCCCAGAGTCCATAACTGACGCGGTTTTCGGGGGCCGCTGAGGCTTCGGAGAGGCGGTCGGCGATACAGGCAAGACTGTAGGTGTCCTGGCTTTCTTCGGCGACGGCGGCGAGGGTCACGAGGGCAGGCAGGGCGTGGGCGTCGAGTTTGACGCATTCGCGCGCCACGCGTACGGCGTGGGCGGTCTGATCGTCATCGAGATAGGGGGCGAGGGCGGTTTTGAGGGTCTGAAGACGCGCGCGTGGCGACGAAATGTCGAGCTGGGCCAAGCGTTCCCGGAAGTACCCAAGGGCCTGCCAGTCTTCCGAAACCGACGAAAAATGTTCGAGCATCCAGAGCGTGCGTCGGTCGGAATCCTCGCGAATGAGGGAGTCTGAAAGGACGTGCCGCGCGGCATCGACGTCGGAATCGATCCAGATCGATCGCAGGGCCGCTTCGCGGCACAACGCGTGGTTCATCCATTTGTCGGACGTCTGCTGGCTGTAGCGTTCAAGCCAGGAGACGGCGTCCTCGTGGGGGAGTTCGCGCAGTGTCCGGAGTACTTCGGCGCGCAAGCACACACCATAGGGCAGGGGCAGGCTTCGGCGCAACCACAGCGCAATCGTCTGGGCCTGTTCTTCGCGTTGCGCGGCGCGCACGATGGCCGCGGCCATCCAGTCAAAGAGGGCGTCCGCTTCCTCGGAGACCGCCCCCAACGCGCCGCGCATGCGCTGAAGGGTGTCCATGACGGTATCGGCCGGATCGACGGTCAGTTTTTCAATCGACGTCGACACAAACGTCATCATGGTGGGGCGCCGTTCAAAATACTTGAGACGCGCATGGAGCGTGCCCGCCAAATGATGGAGACCGTATGTCTGTACGTCGAGGGCAAAACCATGAAGCGCCAGGAGTTCAAGCCCTTCATCTCGGGAAGGCCTGGCGCCGTCTTGTGCAGGCTCGACGTCTTCGCGAGAGGCGTCGTGTTGGGCGTCATGCTTGACGACTGCGCGGTCGAGATGTTCCTGAACGAGATCGACCAGTTCTTTCCACTTCTGAAGGCGTTTGAGCAACGCCACGTACATGCGCAGTGCATAGAGTGGAAGCGGCTGGAGTTTTCGGGCCTTTTCAAATTCGAGAAGTGCAGTCTTGTCGTCTTTGAGCTGCAGACACGCCCAGGCGTTTTCGAGGGCAGTTTCGGCGCGCCGTGCGGCGCTCATCTGAAACTCGTCGCGCCATGCGTTGGACGTCATCAGAAGTTCAAACCGCCGGTCGCGCAACGCGATGTGGTGCGTCAGAACGATGGCGGGCACATAGGACGGCGCGTCTCGGTGTATCGCCATAAGGAGCTCAATGGCGCGATCGGTATCCTCAAGGTTTCGGTCGAGACACAGCGCGGCTTCCATGCGCCACATCAGCGCTTCATCCTCATCGGTCGTATCGGTGGACATCTCCAGGAGCGAGGCCACGGTGTCGTCGTACTGCCCCAGAGAGGCCAAAAGATGGTGACGTCGCCAGGCCAGATCGCGGGATATCTCGGTCGAGTGCACCGAGCGCAGGTACTGAATGGCTATTTCGGGGGCATGCATGCGCTCAGACAGGAGCGTGACGAGCTGACTCGTCAGGGCCGCCCGCGTGGGCGCGTCGTGCGTGGAATTCGCCCAGCTTTCGAGCATGCGTGCGTGGGCCGCGCCCTCGCACGTGTCGTCATAAGCCCGGTCGAGCTGATAAAGCCCGAGTCTGCCCTGCATCGCAGAAAACGTCCGGATGGCCTCTTCACGCGCTCCGGATTCGCCGAGCGCCACGCCAGCCAGCCATGTCAGACACGGCGCCCCCCACGCGTCCTCGCTCGCCATCACCTGGAGTATCCGCGCCAGATTTCCGGCATCGTGACGGGCGTCGTACATCGCGGCAAGCCGCGCATGCGCCATCGGCGTCGGGATCTGTTCGAGCATCGCCACCGCTTCGTCGGCATCGCGAAACGCGTCCAGACGCAGGTCCGCCAGCACCATGCGATGCGCAGCCCGCGTCTCCTCATCGTCAGCCATCTCCACCATTTGCGTTTCGAGTTCGACCGCGCGTTGCGCATTCCCCACATCCAGAAACGCTTCAACCGCCCATCTCGCCACCCCATATTTGTCGTTTACGCGTTTGAGGCACTCGCTGTAATAAAAACTCTCGCGTTCATGCTGCCCAACAAACCCATAGAGCACCGCCGCACGGTGAAAAAACGCCCCGCTGAGTTCGGAATCCTCGACGATTTGCGCCACCTGGGCGTATGCCTGCGCCGCCTCCGGAATCCGTGCAAACTTTTCGCAGAGCCACGCAAATTTGAGCCAGACATAAGGATTCGCGCGGTCAGCCTGTGTCGCCAGCGCCAGACTTTCACACGCCCTGGCCTCATCGCCATGCGCCATCTGTATCGTGCCCGCCAAATCGTACAGCACCGCCCGTTCCGACGGAGCCCCCAGCACCTGCGCCAGCGTACTCGCAAACCCTTCTGCACGCGCCAGCAAAGCCGCATCCGTCCCCTTCGACAGACTGATCCACAGCCCCGCATAAAGCGCCGCCACGCAATGCGCGTCGATCCCAAGCGCCCGATCGACCCACGTCATGGCCAGCCCCAAATCCTCCGCCACAATCCAATACAAATCGGTCAGCGTCAGACACACCGCAAGCCGATAATCCAAGTCCTCGACGAGTTCGTATTCGCGTTCCAGACAGGGAATCGCCTTGCGCCACAATCCCAGCTTGAGCAACAAACGGTGCGTCGATTCAAGCCCCCACACACTTTCGGGCGCCAGCTGGCAGGCCAGTTCGAGGTCGCGCAAAATCGTCTCCTGCGCCGCATCGTCGTGGTCATTGGCATACGCCGCATCCAGCAGCAACCCCGCCGCCATCATTCCGTCCTGCTCAAAAACCGCACGCGCCTCTCGCCTGTAGATTTCCGCCGTTTCCTCGCCCTCTGCCGCCTTTGCCCAAAGCCGTGCCCTGATGTCCTCAATATTCCCCGTCATGATTGCTCCACAAAAACAGGGCCCCCAAAGCCCGTTTCCTCAAGTCGTGTTCTGCGTGCCGGGCGCGGGCTATCGGCCTTGACGGCCGATACGCCCCGCGCAAGCGCCTATTGCCTTGCAGGCAATACGGCGCTTTTTAATGATAGCGTGCCTCGGGATGTACGATCGTAAACCCGCATATCGAGGCCAGTGGCGACATCATGTCGCCTTCGGTCAACGTCAAGCCCATCTCATCGGCCCGGGTGATCTCCAAAATGGGGCGTTTCTGCGCGTGATCCGGACTGATGGGATACCCCGGCGCCGGCGCGATGTAACGCCCAAGCGGCGCGACCTCGCGTTCATGCATGACACCGTTGGCCACCTCGACAAGCGCCGTCGCCAGAGTCTGCGCCAGAATGGCGACGTAGTCGATATCCATGTGTGCCGCTTCGGCCAGCCGGGCCACGTCGTCTGCCGTCACAGGAGTCGTCAAGGCAAAAAGTCCCACCGCGCCGCGTTGCGGCGCGACAAAATCGGCGAGCGCTGTCGGTTCATGCGAGACATCGAGGTCTCGCGGGCCGCCGAGGCGACATAAAATCGTGCCCGCCTCGTCGAGCACTTCGATCGTTTCCTGTTCGGGACGCGCGCGTTTGAACACCAACCTCGCATACGTCGTCAGCAAGCCGCATTCCTCGGCAATGCGACACAACGTGCGCGCGTCTTCGCGCGTCTTCTCATCGTGTTCCCGACACGCCGCCGACGCACACGCCGTGCGGCCGCGCATCACGCGCGCGACGTATTCAAACATACGCGGATTCGCAAGGGTCGCAGGCGAATATGCAAATCGTTGCAAACCGCGCGCGATCTGGACTTCCAACGCGTCGAGAAGTTCCGGAGCAAACGTCCGGCGCGGCGCCATTCGGCGCGCCTCGTCAAGCGAACGCGTCGCGCCCGCCGATTTCTTTTGGGCATATTGCCGGGCAATCTCGCCGTATTCGGCGCGAATGCGCGCCATCGTCTCCTCGCGCGTCTCCGGCGACAACACCGCCGAAAGCAAGGCCGGAACGCGCGACGCATCGCCCACATGACACGCAAACCCCGGTGCATACGCCGGAACCAAACGTGTCGCCGCATACGCATCACTCGTCGCCGCGCCGCCGACAAACAGCGGTACCTCAATCCCCTCCGCGCGCAACGCTTCGGCCACATCCACCATCGTTTTGAGCGACGGCGATATCAGACCGCTCAGCCCAATCGCATCGACCCCATGGGCCTTGGCCTCGCGAACGATGCGTTCCGTCTCGACCATGACCCCCAAATCGATGACCTCATAACCATTACACGTCAGCACGATATTGACGATATTCTTGCCGATGTCGTGAACGTCCCCCCACACCGTCGCCAACAAAATTCTATGACGCGCCTTAGGCGCTTGCTCCCCCCGAGCTACGTCGACATCGAGATACCCTATCGCCTGTTTCATCAGTCGTGCGGCTTTGACGATTTGCGGCAAAAACATCTCGCCACGTCCAAAGCGGTCTCCGACCTCGTTCATCGCTTCCATCAGAGGGCCTTCGATGAGCTCCAAGGACGAATACCGCAGCGCCAGCGCGCGGACATCCTCTTCGAGATGCGCGGCATTCCCGGTGAGAAAGGCGTGTTTGAGACGCGCCTGAGGCGTCAGCGTGTCTTCTTTTGCGCCTTCATGCGCGCGGCTGGATACCTGCGGATCATGCGAGGCCATCCACGTCAGGAGCGCTTCAAGTGCATGAGAATGGACATTGCCCACCAAGTCGCGTGCAAGCCCCATCAATTCCGGATCGACGTCAAGCGCGAGCGAAGCGGGGTTGGCAATGATCATCGTGAGCGCGTCACCCGCCCGTTCCAAAAACGCCCTGTGAATCGCCGCGCGCACATCATCGCGCCCCCGGAACGAAAAAGACAGATTGCTCAAACCGCCGATCGTCCCAATTCCCGGATATTTGGCGCGCATCACGCGGCACGTTTCGATAAAACTCAACGCCTGAGTGTCGTGTTCGGGCAACCCCGTGCCAATGGCCAGAATGTTGGCATCCAGCGCGATGTGGTGAAGACTGAATCCGAGTTTCTCGACGAGAAGATCGACCGCACGCGACAAAATCGCCACGCGACGTTCGGTCGTCGACGCCTGCCCCTGCTCGTCAAACGCCATGACGATGACATCCCCACCAAGATCGCGTATCTCAGACGCCTGTTCCAAAAAAACAGACTCGCCCCCTTTGAGGCTTATCGAATTGACGAGAGGCCGCCCCGGACATTCGCGGAGTCCGGCACGTATCGTCTGAAAATCGCTGCTGTCAATGACGACAGGGTAACGCGAAATCTCAGGCTCGGCGGCCATGCGCCGCAAAAAATCTCGCATGCAGCTTGGGGCATCGAGCATCGCGTCATCCATGCACACGTCGATAAGCTGGGCGCCGGCCGTCATTTGTACGCGCGCCACGTCGAGCGCTTCATCCCAACGCCGCGACTCAATGAGACGTTTGAATTTGCGGGAACCCGTCACATTGGCGCGTTCGGCGACGACATAACGCTCTTGTGGCTTCCCAACAGACTCAAGTCCAGACAGCGCAAGATGCGGCGCACAAGGCGCGCCCATCAGGCGCGGCGACACGCCGTGCATCACCCGAGACAGCGCGCGAATGTGCAGGGGCGTCGTGCCACAACAGCCCCCCACCAGATTGATCCAGCCACGGCGCGCATACGACTCCATCACGCGCGCCATCTGTTCGGCGTCGTCGTCATATCCCCCGTCCGCATCGGGAAGCCCGGCGTTGGGATAACAGCTCACCGCACACCCCACCCGTTGCGCCAATACGGGAAGAAAATGCGCCATCTCCGAAGCACCAAAGCCGCAGTTCAGGCCAATGCTCAGCGGTTCAAAATCCGCCACCGTATCGATAAACGCCTCGAGCGCCTGCCCGTTGAGAAGACGGCCCGCCTTGTCGGCCAGTGACGCCGAAATCATAAACGGAAGATCGATTCCGCGGCGGCGCGTGACGCGTTTGAACGCATAAAATGCCGCTTTGGCGTTGAGGGCATCGAAATTCGTCTCGGATAAAATCGCATCGACGCCGCCCTCGACAAGGGCGTCGATCTGTTCTTCATAGGCGCTCGACAACGTGTCAAAATCGACATCGCGTCGCGCGGGATCATCCACGTCGGTGGCCATCGACAAACTCGTGTTGGTGGGGCCAATCGATCCTGCCACCCACGCACGCCGCCCGGTCTGTGCCCCAAAAGCCTCGACGGTCTCGCGCGCAACCCGCGCCGCCGCCACATTCATTTCCCGAATCCACGCGCCCAGTCCATACTCGCTTTGTGAGACGCGGTTGGCACCAAAGGTACACGTCTCGATGATGTCGGCCCCCGCGTCGAGATATTCGCGGTGAATCCCGCCAATGACATCGGGACGCGTCAGCGACAGCACGTCATTGTCGCCATGAAGCGCATGAGAATGGTCGGCAAAATGACGGCCCCTGTAATCCTCTTCACAGAGGTGGTGGCGCTGGATCATCGTACCCATGCCGCCGTCGAGAATGAGAATGCGTTCTTGAAGTGTTTTTTTCATGAGGTCTGAATACTGACAATGCCCTTCTGCCCAGACACGGCGACGATGTCGCCGGTCTTGACGCAGTTGAGAAGGTTGGGAATTGATACTACAGCAGGCGTTCCATACTCGCGTGCCACCACAAAGGCATGGGAAAGAGGGCCGCCGCGTTCCGTCAAAATTGCCGAAGCCACGAGAAAAAGCGGCGTCCATCCCACATCTGTCGACACCGTCGCCAGGATTTCCCCATACTCCAGATGAGAGGCTTCTTCGAGCGTGCGCGCCACGCGCACGCGAGCCCGGACACATCCCGGCGACGCCGGAAGACCATACAGCACGCGCGTCGGTTCCCCCACCGGTTCTTCACATTGATTGGGATGCGTGACAAACGTGTCCGGAAGCGGACGCGCCCCCAAAAACGCTTCGTGTCGTGCCCGTCGAAAGGCCACCAAAATCCGCGCGCGCAATAGCGATTCAGGATGGGCAAGCCAACGTTGGAACTCCTCGTACGTCAGATAAAAGACGTCCGAAACGTCACCGAGAATACCCTGCAAGACCATCGCTTCCGCCGATTCCAGAAAAAACTTCCGGAACAGGCCGAGCACATCGACGACATAGGCACGCCATTGTTCGCGAAGACGCGCATTCTTCTGGGCATACCCCAGAATCGTTCTAAACAGAGGACGCATGCAACTCGACAGCATTGCGCGAAATTCCCCCATGCGCGTCTCGCGATTGGCCGTCGCCGTATCGACAGCCGCACGGCTTTCGTGCGTCACCTCCGACTTCAAATGCGTGCATATCACGCGAAACAGAAAACTCGGATCCTCGCGCCAACGCGGGTTTGCCAGCTCCGCCTCCTGATTGGCTCGCGCACCATAGCGTTGCATAAAGGCATCAAATTGTTGCCAAAACGCCGTTCCACCTTCCATCGGTTCCGTGCGCGCGCGAAAGGTCGCCAGCTCCGCCGCCCCAGGCGGCGTCATAAAGGCCGAGGTCAGCTCGGCATGCGGACGAATCGCATTGGCCATGTCGAGCAACGCAAGCCCCGGCGCCGCACTCGTCACGTCGAGTAGACCGCTAAAAAGATACGATTCCAAAAACTCGTCATGCGCCTCGTTAAAATGATCGAGAAAGGCCGTACACACCACATAAGACGCAAGAAAACTCCCGCTCGCCCCAAGCATGTCATACGCACAATCCACAAAAAGCGCATCGAGTGACGCAAACACCTCGCGACGCTTTGACGGACTCGCGTGTCTTAAATCGACCTTCAACAGGGCATCGCGCCGACGGCAAAAATCGACGGCATGTTGGGACAAATGCCTGAGGCGCGATTGCATCCCGACGATCGTCGCCATGGTCTTGGGAAGATTTTTGACAAAATGACGGCGACGCAGCGGCGCAATCGTCCCCACATAATCCGCCATCTGTTTGATTCCCGCCACGCGGCCGATCAAGTTGAGATCGACAAACGGCACCTGTGAAGCCACACTCAGGATTTCTGACACGTTGAGGTAAATGTGCCCGTCAAACGTCGTCACAAATTCATACCCGGGGGGCACCGAAAGCCCAAGCGCCCCAAAAACCGTTTCAAATCCCTCTTTGGCAATCCGCATCCCGACGCTCCACGTCATGGGCGAACATACCCCCGAAAGAGCCTCCCCCACGTTGACGTTGGAATAGAGCGTCGATCGTTCGTCAGACCCAGGCGCCACAATATCGCGCGTCTGAAGGATGAAAAGCCCGCCATCGGCAAAGGCGAACTCTATGTCCTGGGGTTTTCCAAAGTGTCGTTCTATGTCTAGGGATACGCGGATGAGCTCCCTCAAATCGCGTTCATTCAGGCATTCCGAAGCCGTGATGTTTTCACCGTCCCGACGGTCGATACACAGGGACTCTCCGGCTTTACCGTCGACCACCATCGCCCCCTGGCCGCGCGATACGTTGACGAGCATGGCGCGGGATCCTTCCATCGGGTGATGCGTAAACACGACCCCCGCCACCTCCGAGTCGACAAACGCCTGCACAATCACCGCCATCGACGGCACCGGACCGCTCAACGATGCCTGCGACGGATACAGCAGACGCTCCCGTGCATAAAAACTCTGCCACACCGTGCGAATGGCGTTTAAACACGCTTCGACCGACGACACGCCAATGACGCTCTCCTGAAGCCCCGCAAAGGAATGGGTTTGCGAATCCTCATCCGTCGAACTCGAGCGCACCGCCCAGCATCGCGCCGGCGTTTCGTCCATGGCCGTGCGCAAGGCGTCTTCAAACGCCTGCGGAAAAGCCATCTTTGCCACCACTTCACGCGCGCCCATTCCGGGATTTGCGCACAGCCCCGCATCCATGATCGATTCAAAAAACTCGGTCGAAATAACAAAACCAGGAGGCACACAAAAGCCCTCACTTGCCAGTTTCGACAAATTAACCGCTTTCCCCCCATACCGCTCTAAGCACCACTCCATGCCGTGTTCCGGTACGCATGACGCCACCTCGTCTAGGGTAATGAATCGCAACGTTCCAATTTCCATCCCTGGTCCTTACATGTCAGCGTGATCTGATCCTTTTCGCCAAGACGCACCATGGCGAGGTGTCCCCAGAAATCCACACGGTCAGGGGAAATCGCGTCATATTGCAATGCGCGCCTGACTCGACGTTGTGATGCCCCATCCCATTCCGGATGGCGATCGGCATAGTCGTTGAGCAGTTCAATAAACTGGGGCGTTTGCATGGCGCGGATCAGCGCCATGCGCCGTGCGTCTCCCGTGTCGGCTGCTCCCGAACGGGGAACTTCGCTTAACTTCCATGTTTCAAGCGGCACAAAGGTCATCTCTCCGCACGGATCGTCAGCTCGCACAACATGAATGTCTGGCGAGGTCGCATCCAGCGCATCTTTCATCCTCTGCACCTCATCGTCAAACAGCGATCGATGAGACTCAAACCACGCCACAAACGATTCGCGCGACATTCGCGCCTGCACATCCTGTCCAAGCATGTCATACACGACAACGCCATCCCCTCGCGCGACGGCCCTGTCAAACGACTCGACAAATTGCGCCACGCGCATGCGCTCCGACATCTCGGTACTTTCCCTCGTCGTGGCACACGCCAATCCCGCACAACCTAAGGTTAAAATCACAAGCCACACACGCCTCATAAATCCCCACCTCAACGGCGGTTTCCTTACAACGCCCCACAAACCTTGACAATAAAAGAAGGCTTTTTGTGTGGGGGACTTGTCCCCCTACGCCCCGCCCCGAAATGCGAAAAGGGAACATAGCTATGCCATGTTCCCTTTTCGCATTTCATGCTCTATTACGGCGACTTTTTGAGGCGCGCGAATGCCAACATAGCTATGCCATGTTCCCTTTTCGCATTTCATGAGCTTGTGAGGCTTAGGTGCGTCGTGTTTGGCCCAGTTTTTTGGGGGATGGGTGGGGCTTTTTAGTCCTTTTGTGCCGGCAGGGATAACGCTCGACGTCGCACCATGCGTCTAGAAATGGCAAAAGCATGCGGTTAAACACCACCGGTATGTCACAGAAATGATGGTGATTCCAGGAAACGAAGAGGTGCCGGAGGGATCGGCCGATATGCCATGACCGACGTCAACGATGAAGTTGACAACGAGGCGGCGCATTTCGGCGACCACAATGAAGGCCATGGAGGGCCGACGATCCACTGCGACAGGACATCGCAACGTCGCGTGCCCATATGTACCGAAAACCGGGGGGCTCTAGAGGACAAAGCCCAAAGGAACCACGCGGCAGCGAGTCCCCCAGACAGCAGAAGGCGTAAAAAATACGACAGGGAAAAACGAAAATCCCCTCTCTGACAGAGAGGGGACCGGAAGTGAACTCAAGATGGATTATATCTATTAAAATTCATCCTCATCATAACCGTTTGTACATTTTCCAGTAGTCTCATCACAGAGATTTCCGCTGCATGCACCGGCTTCGATTAACGTATAGTTCACACCTGCTATCGTACTGCAATAAGTTCTTATAGACCCCACTTCACCTTCTTGTTCCATACACCTATACGTATCTGGCGTACCAAGCGTACATCCCGTTTCTCCCGTGTGACAGTACATGTCATAGGGGAAATCTGGATCGCCTGTAGGAATCCCAAAGCATACCTTACCACCAACTCCCTTGCAAAATGCCAAATCATCAGCACTGCAATCTACAACATTGTCGTTGCCAGCGCTGGTTTTACACGCTTTATTTTCACAACCGTTTGCGCATTCTTCTTTGGTCGTCCAAGCATTGTTTGCACAGATTTGCAGAGTATTGCCGGAACACTGCAAGGCACCTTCACTGCAAGACGGTGACTCCTCTTCGGAACATGCGTTATTGCTGCAACCGTTTTCGCATTCTTCTTTGGTCGTCCAAGCATTGTTTGCACAGATTTGCAGAGTATTGCCGGAACACTGCAAGGCGCCTTCACTACAGACAGTTCCGCCCCCTTCACTCGACACCTCACATTCAGAAAGCGCAACAAGCTCGTCTTTACAAACATTCAAGCCAGACACATTTGGTGTATATCCCTTCGTTTCATAAATATGATATAAATGATCCGACAAAACCCCATAATTTTCACACGATTGCTTGCCCGCACACTTAACTACATCCACAAATTTTTCTGAGCAGGCATCCGACATGGGCTTTTGATTAAAATCACAAACTTTTCCAATAAAAATATTACCTTCAGCCCCCACAGACATATAACAGGACTCTTGCTTTTCACACCATCCTGAAATATTTTTATCGGGACCTGAACTCTTCTCATCATCACTACATGACGCTGTAAATCCAATCAACCCAACCAATATTAAAGCAATTTTCTTGTTCATCACTCATACCTCTATGTCAAAGTGAGTTTGGATGACTAAAGTACACCTTGTCTTTAGTCTTTTTCTGCAAAAAGCAAAATGAATGCCAAACAAACCCAAACGACACTACCGACAGATAGCGACGTCTGGCGATCAAGCATAAATAAACAGATGCGCGACGACCGCGTATTGCCCTAATGGGCAATACAGCGGTCTATTTTGCCATGATCCTGTGGTTTACGCTATGCGTCGACGTCGCACCACGAGCCCGCACACGCCCAATCCGGCGAGCCACCACAACCCCGAATGAGAGGGACGGGACGACATCATACTGCACGAACCACCGGACGCGTTATCGTATCCCGGTTCAAACACATCTTCGTGATACACAAAGAAAGAGATTTCGTCCGTTCTGCCCGATTCAGGATTTTCGGCGTCCTCTGCGTAGGCGCGATATTCACCGACTTCGAGGGTCTGATCACCGCAAACCCAGCGTCCGTTGTCATTGACCAATGCGGTGCAACTCGACACCGGCGTGTCCTGAACCTCTTCCAGATAGCGGTAATAATTCACGCGCACGGTTTTGCCCGGATCGGCGGTACCCGAAAACACGACGGGGTAAATTGCCCCATTGATGCCGGCCCCATCGACAGGCGTCAAAATGGCGATATTGGCCGCCGGATTGTCTTCGGTCATGAACGTGACATTTTCACGCGAAGGAATCGTCAGTCCTCTATCATTCTGCCAACGCGCCTCGACGGTATAGGCCGTATTGTATTCGAGGTTAAAATCGGCCGTACATGTCCACGTCTTGTCGGGCGCAATCTCGCTCTGACACAGGCGCACCGCTTCGTCCTTCCCGACACTCCACACCGACACATTCCCCGTCGTCTGTTCGATCGTCCCTCTGAACTGGGGCAAAATGGAAACCACGCTTCCATTTTGGGGTACCAAAATGAACGGCGGCGTCCACACGAACAAAAACGTCACGCTGGCCGAAACGATCTCGACATCATTGCTTCTCACATAGGACGCCTGAATCGTGTGTGAACCTTCCCCTATATCCGGACCGGCCACGCAGTCCCAACGCCCGTCCGTATCCGACAACGCCTCGCACAAAATCTCCTGACTGCCCACCTCTCGCACGAACACATGGACATCCGGCTCGGCGGTTCCCCTGACTTTGAGGGTGTTGTAGACGGTCTCATTTTCGGTGGGCTGGGTAATCTTCACCGCACGCGGAAAAATGACTTCAAACGCGTGATCGTCTGTAATGGTCTCGCCGGCATCGTTAGTGATACTGGCCACAACGATGTAGGAACCAGGGGTGAGAGAGGCTGTACACGCCCATTTTGAATCGGCCACGGTCGCCTGACACAATTCGACGTCGTTGTGCGTGACCGTCACCACCCCTTCGACGTTGGTCGTCCCGGCGATGCGGATGTCCGGACCTTCGATCAACCCATCGCCCTCGGGCTCTGTGATCTGGATGGAATCCGCGGTTTTGACCTCGATGGTGAAGGTCTCGCTGACGGCATTTCCGTGATCATCGGTGACGGTCAACACGAGGGAATATGCCCCTTCGACCTGGGTAGCGGGCACATAGAGAACGGGGTTGAGGATATCCGTTTGGGACAAGGCGCCAGCCAACGTGCCGGTCCACGCATAGGTGAGCGGATCGCCGTCGGGATCGGAGGCTTTCACGTCAAACGCCACCGTGTCGCCGGGTTTGACGAGATAAGACGTCTGAACAGGCGTGATGACGGGAGGTCTGTTTTCCTGAACAGCCTGACACATTCCATCGACGCACTGCTCTCCTGCGAGGCAGTTGGCGTCGGAGAGACAACCAGGCGTACAGACGGCAGCCTGACAAATCGAACCCGTGTCACAAGGCGTAAACGAAGAGACGCATTTGCCCTTCTGGCACGTGCCGCTCGATATCCCGTTGTTGACGGCGTCACATGAAGCCTCGATGCACACGGTGCTGTCGGGTTTGTTGGAAATCTGACATCCCTTGGCGGGATCACACGTGGCGGCCTGTGTACACGCCGTTTCGGCGTCTTCACACGTATTGGCCACAAACCCAAAGTTGTCTTTGGTCGGGTCACACACCTGACATTTGTTGTCGGCAGCCGTCTCGCCGGCGGCATAACATTTTTCGTCGATCATGCAACGATCGGCGCGATAACACGAAGAATTGTCGTCGTTGAACAGGTGAATCGCGCCGGCGTTATCGGCGGTACCCACTTTGGTCGATGGCGCGGCAATGACGAGGTCGAGCCAGCCTGAATTGTTCAAATTGACGGCGAGGATCGAACGGCCGAAATCATCGTTGACCGTGGTATCGACGTCGGATTTTACCGTCCAATAGGGATCTTTTGAAAACCCGGAACCGTCGCGCGTCCCGAGGTAAACATAGGCGTATGCCTGGGCCCGGTTATTTTCGGCATCCTGACGATAGCCAGGGGCGCCGACGACGAGGTCGAGGACGCCATCGTTGTTGAGATCGACGGCGCGCACGGAGCTGCCAAAGCGTGCATGCGAACGGCCGCCCACGGCCGACCAGAGTTTTTTGGACGCGTCGAAATCGCCGCCGTCGTTGGTATAGGTGCGCACGCGCCCCTCGCGTTTGAACGACGTCTGAAGCATCGGTTCACCGACGATGAGATCGAGATCGCCGTCGCCATCGATATCGGCAAAAGCGATCGATTCGATCGACGCGCCGGAGTTTTCGGTTTTGTCTCCGAGGATGGGTTTGCGCGAAGGCTCGAACTTACCGTCTGCGGTCATGCGGTAGAAATGGATCGCCCCGCGGGGAGAAACCACGGAGTCGGCATCGTTGTAGAGGTTGTCGACGGCGACGATTTCGGGCGTTCCCTTGCCGTCGAGATCGACGATGTAGAGCGCCGAACCGAGCAGATTTTTATCTGCCGAGGCCGCCGTATCAATGACGGTGGCGTTGGTGAGCCGGGCGGCATCGGCGGTGCAGATGTCCGAGACGAATTTGATCTGGGCCGGCTTGTATTCATACTCCGGAGTCATGGGTTGGGTCTGGAACACGAGGTCTGCCTTGCCGTCGCCGTCGACATCGCCAACGGCGAGCTGGGTGCCGGCCAGTTCGAGCGAAGTGTTGTTATTAATGCGCCGGTTGAGCTTGGGCGCGTTTGCGGCGGCCCCTTTGGCACGGTAAATCAAGCCGAACGCGCCCGAATAATTGTTGTACGACGGCGCCGAAGCCACGATGACGTCGGAATCCGCCTGATCGGGGCAGAAACTTCCCACGGCGAGGGCGGCGCCGAAGTTGTCCGGGGCACCGGTGTCCTTGGCCGGATAGCTGAATTCTGAGACCGTGGCGCTGCCGTCGAATCGCACGACGACCTTGCCCTGAGAGGTCAGATCGCCATAGGACGACACGATGTCATACGTCGCGTTTTTGTTGAGAAGCCCGGCCCCCAACGTCCGGCCAAACTTGAGGTCTGCCCCCGGCTTTGCCGTCTGGAGCGTCGTCACGCTCGAGGATCCCCATGGGGAACCGCCGATTTCGCCAAACAGTGCCTGAGCATTTGAAGAGAAATCCCCGGCAGACGGCGTGCAGACGTCATTTTCACAATCGGTGGATGCGCCACATCCGGCGAGGGCCACCGCGCAAAGCGCACAAATCTTATGTATTTTCATTCTCTCTCTCCCATGTTTGCTCAGACGTGAGCAAAAAACAATCACGCATAATTCTAGCACAGCGGAGCCCCGGAACAAAAGATTTAGCGCCCGAGGGGCGCCCAAAAGCCGGAGTGGCGCCGATCTGGGGATTTTCGGGCGTATCGGCTGCGCCGATAGCCCGAAGGCCTGGCCGTATCGGCGCAGCCGATAGGCCGGCCCCCACAAAACACACAAAAACGCCATACGTGGGATTTTGGCTTTTTGAGAAAACGTAGTATAGTAAACGCGCTTTTTTTGAGTGAGGTGCGAGGTCAACGAAGTGGCGTCGTCTCATCCAAACGGACATGGCGGCGATGAATTCAAATTCGGACAAACCAGAAGCTTCCAGCGCAAGCAGCGCTATCGCAAAATCGGGGATGATTTCCGACCCATCACTGGAAACACATCTGCCGTCGGGGTCAATCAGCCAGCCCAACATCATTTCGGGCTCTTATCCGACGACGTCCGGGGCGTTTATGAACCTTTCGGCCATGCTGAACGGGCCGGGGGGCGAGGATACGGGGCTTGCGCAGGAATTTAGCGGACTGCTGGAACGCGAACTCGCCGAGGGATACCGGGTGGGCGACCAAATCGGGCACGGCGGATGCGCCATCGTCTACGAAGCATGGCGAAAAACCGACGATTTGCACGTCGTCATCAAAGTCCTCCACTCCTCGGTGCCCATGACCGTCGAGGATTTGAGAATTGCCATCAAGCGGTTCATCCGCGAGGCCGAACTCATCTCGTCCCTCACCGAGGATCACATCGTCCAGTGCGTCGAATACGGCTGTTTTTATGGCACGCCGTGCATGGTGCTCGAATTCGTCGAAGGGCTTCCCCTCGACAAGCTCCTCGCCGAATACGGCGCACTCTCACTGAGCCACGCCACCGGCATCATCGAGCAGCTCCTGTCGGCACTCGCCGAAACCCATGACAAGGGCATCATTCATCGCGACATCAAGCCTTCCAACATCATGGTGTTTGACTCGCCGCCGCCCTTTGAGATTCGGGTGCTCGATTTCGGCATCTCGACGGTCCTCGACAACCTCAAGAGCCAGACGCTCATGACACAGCAGGGCAACGTGCGCGGCACGCCGTCCTACATGGCGCCGGAACTCTTTACCGGCGAAACGCGCGCCAGTGCCGAATCGGATCTGTTCGCCGTCGGGCTCGTCTATCTCGAGTGCCTCACGGGAAAACCCGCCGTGATGGACGACAACTTCATGCGGATTGCCTACAAACAGGTCAATGAACCGCTCGAGATTCCAGGGTTTATCCCGCAGTGCATCGCCGACATCATCCTCAAGCTGTGCGCCAAAGCCGTCAACGATCGCTATCACACGGCACGCGACGTCCTCGACGACATCCATGCCAACCTCGATCAGGCCATCAAAGAAGAGGACAAGTGCGCCAAGGCGTGGCTCAAAAATCAGAACACGATCGTCAAGTCGACGGGAGTGCCCGTGCCGTCCAAAGGCCGTATCCAATCGACGCTCATCAAAATCCTCATTGTGACGATCGTCCTGGCCGTGTTGTTTTTGGCCGCCGTCATCGCGTTTTTAATCGCCAGACCCGGCGCCCCCGCGCCCGTGATGCCGCCCGCACCTATCGCCCCCGCGCCCGTGATGCCGCCCGCACCCATCGCCCCCGCGCCCGTGATGCCGCCCGCACCTATCGCCCCCGCGCCCGTGATGCCGCCCGCACCTATCGCCCCCGCGCCGGCCGAAACGGACGTCCAGACCGAACCCGCCAAACCGGCCGAAACCGCGCCGGCCGAAACGGACGTCCAGACCGAACCCGACAAACCGGCCGAAAACGCACCGGCCGAAACGGACGTCCAGCCCGAAACCGACAAACCGGCCGAACCGGTCAAAAAAACCGTCCCTGCGAAATCGTCGTCCAAAAACAAGAAATCGTCCAAGAAGAAATCCAAATCCGACGAAAAACCCAAGGACTACATTCCCGAAGGGCTGTTTGCGACGCCCTGAGTTCTATTGCTGTTCCTGTTCGACGATGAACCATGCCTTGGCCTCGCGGTCATACTGCCACGTCGAAAGGACGCGCCCGGTCGAAACCACCGGCGAGGCCCCGGAATACCACTGCATCTGAGAAAGAATTTGTGCGCAATCCGGCGTCGTTTTTTCCTTGTCCCCCGTCTCGGAGGTCTCTGGGCACGCCTCGGTCGCGACGATGTCAATTTCGGCAAATCTCAGATGCTGCGACTGTATGGCCTGAAGCCATTCCATGCGCTGTGACGGCGTAATCCGCTTGGCCGCGACATCATAGCGTTCAAACAGCAAGTCCCGATGATAGGCCTCGACATCCTTGACGAGGGACGCCAAATCCGCCTTGGCCGTCTGGCACCCGGTCAGCCCGAGCATCGCCCCCGTCACCCAAAGAATGCGCATTGCGAACATAAAAATACCTCTCTGTTGCCATCAAAAAAAGGGCCGGGAATTGCCCAGCCCTTGACGTGTGATCAAAATGTGTTCGGGGTGGGGGGCAAGCCCCCCTGCGCCGCTATTGGCCTTGGGCCAATACGCGTCTACCCCCCGTGCGGGGACACCCCGCAACGCCCCGACCGGGGACACTTCACGGTGTACCCGCGTCGCGTACAAAATCTAGAACCAGAACGTGAATCCGGCCATGCCGAGTACGTCGACGTTTTTGAAAAAATCGACCTGAACGCCCTTGGCCTTGGTGTTGGTAAACGCCGTGCCCGTGCTGTCGGACAGGCCCGGGTTCATTTTGGTGCCGTCGCGCGTGATGATGTTGATGCCGATGCCGACCTGGGTGTGAAGCGAAAAATGTTCGGTCACAAACCATTCGGGGCGGAGTCCGAGGTCGATGGAGAAGTTATAGCCGTCATTGTATTTCTGGTATTCCTCTTTGGACGCCTTGAATCCGTCCGACGCACGTCCCGACGCCGTAAACCCTACGACGCCCTCCAGATTGACGTCCGCCGACATGACGATGGGGATGAGACCTCGGATGGAGACGTTCCAATCGGTGATGTTCGCCTCGACCGTTTTGGACGAATCGTTGGGATTCTCGACGTCGGCATGATACGTCGCCACGCCAAAGATGAGTTGCATGGAAAAATATTTGTTGATCGAATAAACGATCGACACGCCATGGCCGTCATCGGCATACTGACTGATGGGGGAATCGACGCCCACGCCAAAACGGCGGGACATATCCTTGGCCGAAGCATCGGGAACAAAAAACGCCAGCAAAAGCCCGACAGTCATCAGGAAACGGCCAACCGCACTCAGTGAAACCCAATTTTTCATCATCACGAAAACTCCGATTTTTTGCGCCCAACCGGCGCGTCGTAAAAAAAGCAAACGCAGGATAATAATGGAAAACATACAAACAAGCCATACTTTTTGCCCGTCCCCCCCCGAGGATGGCGAGCTTCCGCGCGTCATTCAGATCGTGGGCCCGACCGCGAGCGGCAAGACGGCCTTTTCGGTCGATCTGGCCGAAGCCCTTGGTGCCGAGCTCATCAACGTCGATTCGATGCAGGTCTACCGCCCGCTGGCCGTGGGCACTGACAAACCCGATGCCGCGCAATGCGCGCGCGTTCCCATTCACGGCATTGATCTCATCGATTTTGGCCCGCCCATGGATGCCTCCGAATTTGCGGGCTACGCGCACAGGGTCATCCGTGAGATCTCGGCGCGTCATCGCGACTGCGTCCTGTCTGGGGGGACAGGGCTTTACCATCGCGCCATCGTTTACGGCCTTCTGGATGCACCGTCGCGCGACGACGCCATCCGCGCGCGCCTGCGCGCCGAACGCGACGAACTCGGCATGGAGGCCATGTTTGCCCGCCTCCAGTCCGTCGATCCTGGCTCGGCCGCCAAAATTTACCCCACCGACTGGGTGCGCATCGAACGCGCCCTTGAGGTCCACGAACTCACCGGCGGCCGGCTCAGCGAGTTTCAGGCGCAACATGGGTTCAAATCGAAACGCGTCGAACGGCTGGCGCTGGGATGCGCGCGGCCGCGTGCCATCTTGTACGAAAAAATCGACCGACGTCTCGACGAAATGTGGCGTCATGGGATCCTCGACGAAACGCGCGCCATGATCGAGGCCGGACTGCCGCCGGACTGCCTCCCCATGAAAGCCCTCGGTTACCGACAGGCCTACATGGCGCTCACCCACCAATGCTCGTTTGACGACGCGCTCGAACTCGCCAAGCGCGAAACGCGGCGTTTTGCCAAACGCCAGCTCACCTGGTTTCGCGCTGACCGAGACATCGAGTGGATCGACATGCCCGTGGCGGACTTTCCCGCCCTCGTCAGACGGTGCCGCGCCTTCCTCAAAGGGGAATCTCAATAAACCGCGCGTCTTCAAAAAAAGAGACCGTCCCCGATTCCACCCAGGCATGCATGAGACATGCGCCGCCATCGGGGCGACGCCCCAGACAGACGCGGCTCTTCT
Organism: uncultured Myxococcales bacterium; assembly: GCA_945875805.1. Classification (GTDB taxonomy): domain Bacteria; phylum Myxococcota_A; class Bradymonadia; order UBA4248; family UBA4248; genus UBA4248. The sequence goes on from CAMCLY010000003.1 coordinate 33,108, forward strand.
GACCATGGAACGCCAGCCAGAGTTCGAGCGCACACGATTTTTCGAGACACGCGATCCCCGGGCACGTCCGGTATCTCAGGTGACGGTAAAACCAGCCCAGAGACTGCGGCGTGACGGGCGTCCGGCTGGGCGGGACGACGCGCCGCACAGCCTCGGACGCACGGCGCGCAACCTGGATCGTTTTGTACGGCCCGAGCACCACGCGATGAAGTACCGAAAACACGACCAACGGCACCGGAAGAAGACACAGGGACGGATAGACCATCTCAATACCCCGTCACCGAAAAATGCATGACATCCTTGGTCTGGCCCGAAATCTCGCCGCCCCATTTCCAAAATCGCGTCATTGCACGGTAAACGACGCCATCCTTCACGATCGACGTGCGCGGGTATTTTTGCGGATTCCAGTCCCCCCCGATGCCACGACGGCACCCGGAGACCTCCGCCGCCTGGGACGTCAGCGCCCCGGGACAGTTGGAATAGATGGCGTTGCGATGCGCATTGATGTCGAGCGCCGTCCCGAAGCTGTGCTGGCTCCACTGGGTGCGAAGCCCGTTTTTGTCGATTTTGCCGCGCGTGCGCCCGGGACGGTATCCCTCGAGTTTTTCGATATCAAAATCGCCGCTCGCGGCGATGTCGGACAATGCCTGACGAACCTGGGGGGCAAACACATGGCACACGCGAATGTCGGCATGGTTTATCCCCAGTTCGCGCGGTGCGATGACGACCTGATCCTCCTGACAAATCGTGCATTCGGGCGCATTCGGATCGCGTTCATCGTCGGTCACCTCGCCATAAGGCTTGTGCACGCGAAACCCGTCGACCGCGCGCCCCTTGCGCGTGTCCCACGCATAGGCCGAATACGTACACGTCTCCGGTACCTTGCGGACAGAGGGCGTTTCCGGGGATTTTTTTTCGGGTTCCTTCGCTTTTTCGACCTTCGCTTCGGGCGCCTCCTCGACGGGAAAATGAAACTCGACGGGGGCAATATGTTCCAGGTCGGTCTTACATTTTTCATCCGGCTGCGGCGATTCCCCGGCAGACGAACACGGCGTCTGAGCCGAAGCCATCCAGGGCCACATCGCACATAGCACCGTGACAAAATAGAATACGCGTTTCACGACTTCACCTCACTTACGGGAGTTGTCCGTTTCGGCGGGCGGCATGCGCGAATCGACCGAAAACGGGATGTGCTCGGGGGACTCGATGCGCGCACGCCGCGTGATGCTCCTGACGTTGCGTCCCTCGGGATGACGCAGCCATGCGCAAAACACCTCCGCCGGCTGCACGCTGTACCGATAATCGTTGTTGGATGGATATGACGCGCTCGTGCGCATGATGAGGCCTTTTTCGTCATAGGGAAGCCCCGTCATGTTCTGTTTGAACTTCTCGGTGTACCCCCAATACTGCTCGGCATTGGAGAGATAGAGCGTCGTCACACGCGCGTCGAGCGCACGCAGGGCGTCCGCCATCGACTTGAACGCCGTATCCCCAAGGAGATTGGCCTGATACGTGCGCATCCGCCCCGACGCAATGAGCGTCTTGATAAACCGGTAGGTCTCGGGATCATTCATCATGGTGGGTTTGTCCATGCGTTTGAGCATCCCAAGCGCAAGCACCATGCGGTGCCGGGCATCGCGATACGTCTCCCAAGTCTGATCGTCGTCGAGACCAGCCGCACGCCCCGCGTCACTCCTGAACAGCGCCCGCATGGCCTCGCGATCGCCCACGTTTTTGAGCACACAGGACGCGTCCTCGCACTGCGAAATGAGAAACATGTAGATCCGGTGCACGACGACGATGACAGGGTCATAGTCGATCAAAAACGCCAGCGTCGGTTTTTGCCATCCCGCATAGACATACCCCTGATCGGTCCCCACTCCGATGTATGTGCCCCCGAGATTGGCAATCGTGTCATAAAACATCTCGGGATGTTTTTCGTCACTTCGATAGAAGTGCTGGCCTTCATTTTCGGGCCGCACCGCGTTCAAGACTTCGGGGGGCAAATCCGATTCGATGTCGTCAAGAATTTTTTGCTGTCGCGACGACAACGCGTCCCACGAACGAATATCAGGTTCCTGGATCGCCACTTCCGGTGCGGGTGCCACTTCCGGCGCAGGTGCCACTTCCGGCGCGGGTGCCACTTCCGGCGCAGGGGCCACTTCTGGCGCGGGTGCCACTTCCGGCGCAGGGGCCACTTCCGGCGCGGGTGCCACTTCCGGCGCGGGTGCCACTTCCGGCGCGGGCGCGGCTTCCTGTGTCCGACCGCACGCGCCCATGTTGATGCCCATTATCCACGCCAAGATCCCACATACCATCCCAGACTTACGCCACCCCATCCGTACGTACCTCCCTCTTCTGCATATTTGGACAAACGATCGGCAACCATTGATAAAAAAAGCCACAAACTTCAGATGCACCGGCACACAATTGGGCCCATGTTCCAAACCAAGCCCTAGTAAAACCGCCGTTCACACCCACATGTATCGGAATCTGTCTATCACATAACACGGCATGAAACAAAACACCAGGTTATGACCATATCCCGACACTAAAAAAGCCGCGTATCGCCCGTGAGGGCGATAGCGGCTTGAAGCGGCCGTATGGGGGCGTTCCGCGCCCCATAGGCCGCGCCCAAAATCCAGCGACACTAGGTCTTGGGCAGAAGTTCGTTGAACTCGTTGGTCATGTTTTCAAAATACGTGAGGTTGTCGGGATGGAAGCAAGCCTTGACCTTGGGAAGATCGGCCGAAGTCTGGCCCTCGCCGGGGATGCCGTTGGGGATTTCGATGCACTTGTAACCGTCGGCCGTGCGGCAGTCGGCATCGGTCGAGCAGGCGCGCAGGCACATGTCAAACCCGACGTTGAACGTGCCGAGCATGTCGACGGCTTTGTTGGGGATGTCGTAGCGCAGGAAGGTGCCGCCGGTGGGGCAAGTGGTGTCGGCTTTGACCTGGCTGTGATCGCCCGTGTTGATTTTGCTGACCAGACCGCCTTCGGCGAAGGCATTCTTGATGATGGCGCCCGCCATGTCTGCATCCGTGAACGTACCGTTGATGTCGATCGTCGCGGCGAGGCAGTAGCCGTTGGTCGAAGTGAATTTGATGCCGCCTTTGAGGAGATCGGAGATTTTGTTGAGGAATTTTTCCAAATCGAGGCCCGGCGCAAACATGTTGATGGCGACCTTGACGAGGGGGAGCGCGCTATTGATGCCATTGCCTTTGAGGAAGCCGTCATAAAGGGCTTCGGGGAAGACGATGGTGGAATCGCGGAAACAACCGACGGTCATGCCGGCGGGCGCTTCGAGGCCTTCGCACCCCTTGATGGACTTGGAGAAGATGTTGGGGGCCGTGATGGTGGCGTCGTCAGGGATGGCGTTGAAATCGTCGATGATCGGGTCGATGATTCCGTTGATCATGGTACTCATGGCCGGAACAAGTTCCCCCACAATAGTCTTGACGGAATCGAGCGTCACCGCCCCTTTGAGTTCCTTGCCGGTGATGGTGATTTCACAGTCGGCGCCTTCGCACGAACACGGACGGCCCAGGATGATATTTTCCTCGGCGGGCTTGTCCTGGCAGACGTGGTTGACGAGGATCTGGTTGTCCGAGCACGTGGGGTCGGGGGTGCAGGAACCTTCTTTACAATAGGAGTCGGCGGCGCAGGTCTTCGTCGCGATTTTGCCGCTTTCGCACACGGTGTAGGCGCGTTCGTTTTCCGAGGAACACGCAGGCTTGTAGTCGCCGTCGACGCATTCGGGGACGTCGTCGACGCATTTTTTCTGTTTGCTGTCGCAAATCTGGTTGGCACCGCACTTGGTGATGTCCACTTTGCCCGTCTGCAGGTTGCACGTTTTGAGCTCGGTGTCGCTCTGGCAACCGTTGTCGGCGGTGGTGCACGTCGTGGTGTCGCCCTTGACGATACAGGCTTTGGTGGCCGAATCGCATGTCAGATTGGCATCGGCGCAATTGGTCTCCTGAGCCTTACCGTCGACGCAGGTGATGAGCGTATCGCCTTTACATCCTGGCGTACACGTCGTCTCGCCGCTGTCCGCCGCATCGTCGTCGCACGCCACAAACGCCATCGAAAGTGCAGAAATGGCCGAAAGAGCCAAAAGTTTTCTCGAAAAAATCATTTAAACCTCCAAAAAATTCACACAAACGGAGCCACATCCGGCGCCGTCCGACAAACATACAAAGCAAACGGCCACAAACGTGTCCGTTTCACATCCGGCGTCTAAAACGGCGTCTAAAACGGCGTCGCCGTATAATCCTTCATAAATTTGAAGTTTTCTTCATTATAGCAGAATCGCGCGTTTCCTTTTGTGATGCACGTCATCTCGCCGTCGCCGTTGCAGTCGGAATCTGAAGTGCATGAACGGGCGCACGTCTTGTTCAGGACGACAGCCTGTTGTCCGACGATTTCATAATCAAACGTCGATTCGAGCAGGGTGGATCCCTTTGGACATGCGGTGAGGGCGTCGGCGTCTCCATAGGTCGCCATCTGGGCAAACCTCTCGTTTTCCATCTGCGTCTTGACGGCGGAATAGGTGCAGTATCCCTTGGGTGCCCAGACGGGAGGGGCCATGATCGCCGCATCCCCGGCGATCGTGCGCAGACACGCAACGACGCCCCCAGTCATGCCCGTCGTGTCGACGTTTTCACAGCCGACAATCTGACCACTGACTGTACTGTCATTTACGGGAACCGGAAGGGGAATCCCCATCACAGCGCATCCATCCCCCTCGCACGTACACGGAGCCCCGAGACCATGATCGTTGGTATATCCGTCGTCCGAACATCCCACCGCACAGATGCCCAGAGACAACCCGAGCATCGCCCATACAAAACCGTTCAAGCGCATATCCAAACCTCTGCGTTCGCGCATATTCGCGCGTTTTTATTTATCACACGTCATGTCCAGGGCTTCGTCCGTCCATTTTTTCTGCCAGACGCACAACGAAAACCAAAAACTCGTCGTTCAACGCCTTCCACGTCGTTTTCTTCAAAATCGGCATGCAACTTTTTAACGTTTTTTGTTTTGCGGATGGCCTGTTTAAAACTCGCCAGAAATCCAGCTCACCGTGAGTCCGGCGAGCATCATGTCATGGTCTGTAAACACCAGGCGGTAACAAAAAAACACGCCGATTCCGACGTGGCGAATCCCGCGGTACTGCACCTGGATGTCAAAATCGATCCCCATCCCGTGCCCCCCGCGATGCCACGAGAACCGATCGTCTTCCGAAAAAATCGACGAAATGTGCACCCCCGCCCTTGGCACCCATTGCAGGATGTCGAGCGCATACATCACGCCCGCGCGCACACTGTAGATGCCGAGCGCATGACCTCCGTCGTCGCCATGATGCGCCCCATACGCGCCCGCGCCCACCCCGATGTCAAGCCCGTCGAGCACCGAATAACGCGCAAAAAGTTCCGCCCCGCCGCCATAAATGTCCCGCGACGGCATGATCACCGCCCCAGGCGACATGCCCACTTCCCAATCCCCCTCAAGCGCCACGGCATCTTTTGCGCCAGTCCATGCTGAACACAAAACGAACATCAAAAAAATCACGATATTTGCAATGCTATTATTCATACTTTTACCATTTTTGATTGATGGATTTTCCCATGTCGCCACCTGCCCCAATACACATCCTTTCCCTCCACAAAGCCAAACACAAATCCCTCCACAAAGCCAAACACAAAAAGGCTTCACTTCCAAAACGCCCCAAGCCGATCACCCTCATGAATTGCGAAAGGGCCGCGCGGCATCGCCGCACGGCCCTTTCGCAATTCGGGGGGCGTGGGGGGACTGGTCCCCCCACAAAAAAAAACTCGCCGCCAGGCGTGGGGGGACTGGTCCCCCCACAAAAAAAATAAAAAAATCCTGCAATAGGATATACTGCCCGCCGTCTTTTGACCCTCATGACAAGGAGTACCCATGTCCGAAAGCGAGCAGATCCAACCCCAGGAGCAGACGCCTCTTTATGAAGGGACGATTTTTTTGTCTCCAAACATCGACTATTTCCAGAACGGCGATGATTTTTTTGTCTACCACAATCTCTACGGCTACATCTTGAAGATGAGCGAGGATCTCGTGGATTTTCTGGAATTTTTTCACGAAGGCCCCAGGACGGCGCAGGAGATGACCGACCAATTTGGCAGCGTGTTTGACCGCGACACGCTCAACGAATTTTTGTCGATTTTCCGCACGCTGGCGTGTCTCCTTCCAGACAATGAATACGAGCCCAAAAAGACACACGACATGTACCCCACACAAGCGCGCTGGATTACGGTCGATCAGACCGATCCCAAGGCGGTTGTGATTTACGCCTTTGACGTTCAGGCACAGAATCAGATTTTCAAGATTCGCCTTGACGCCTGGGAATCCCGTCTCTGGGGTTATCTCAACGGCACCAAATCCGTCGGCGAAATTGCCGAATGTCTGGCCGAAGAAGACGGGCTTCTGGCCTCCGATGTCGAGTTGCGCATTGCCGCCGCCCTGGCCCAGTGGACGCACTGTTCCATTCAGGCCGTCAAGCTTTCGGCCGAGCCCTGTGGCAACTTCAAGGGGCGTCGATTTGGCGTTCCCCCCTATCTGATTTCGACCATGCCCTACGAAAAAGTCACGGCCCAGGTGCGCACGCGCGTCGACGAGGAGGGCAACATCCTCGAAGCCTGGCAGGAACCCGAACGTTGTCTTCCCAAGGGACTCGAAACACTCCCCATCGACGATGAAACCCTCCGCCTCGACCGTCAGTGTGCCCGTCTCAGTTCGCTGCTCGCCCAGCCCCACGCCGTCCTCGGCGGCCGATCCTACGGCAAGGCCGTCTATGACGTCATCGCGCGCGATTTCCCCATCGGCGGTGAAACATGCGAGGTGCTCGAAGTCGGCGGCGGCAACGGGGATACCGCCCGCGCATTCGTCCTTGAGTGCCGTCAACACGTCCCCGACACGCGCCTCTCCTACACCATTTTCTGTCCCGATCCCGTCCAGGCCGATGGCCTGCGGACCGCCCTGTCCGACCTCTCCGAAATTCGCATTCTCGACGGCGACATCGAGAAAATCGCCGATTTGGCCCAGCTTCCCGACGGCAAAAAATACGACCTCATCTACAGCGACGAATTTCTGGCCGATCTCCCCTCCGTCAACGTCCGAAAAATGTCCCTCGACGGCGGCGATGAAGAAGACGAAGAAGAGGACGCGGAAGAGCGCCCCGACGGCGTCCCCAAATCCGCCCATGCCGACGCCAGCCGCCTCACGTTTATCGGCGAAGGCGACGCCGTCAACCTCATCATTCGTTATAAACTCAACCTCTGCGACGCCCCCGAAGATTTCATCCTCAATTCGGGCTCCCTGCGCCTCCTTGGCAATCTGAACAAACTGGCCGGATTTAACACTCAAATGTTCATTATCGAGTTCGGCGAGGACGTCAAGTACCCCGTGAGAACGTTTGAGGACGGGCGCGAGGCGTGGTCCCAACATTTCGGTATTCTCAAGCAGGCCGCGCAGAAACTCGGATTTCAGGCCCGGTCGTCCTACTGGATGGAAGCCCTCGACATCGACCGCAACCTGTCGATGTTTGCGACGACCCGTTCCCAGTTCAAGGCCATCCGCTGCCTGCTCGCCGATCACGGCGTCCGTCTCGAACGCCGCCCCTACAGCCAGGCCGAGTTTGAAGCCCTCCTGGCCCAGGCCGGACTCACCCATGTCGACGAAATCAACTACGAGCATGCCGAAGAGCGCATTTCGGGCCTCGTCTCCCATGCCTACAAAATGCTCCACATTTTCAAGGAGTTGGAGTTCTAGCCGGGGAATGTAAAAAATCGTTTACATGAACTAACGAGAACTATATTACTGGCTATATCTTTTTGCAGGCCGCCCTATCGCCCTGTCGAGCGATACGGGCGGCTCCGTCCGCTATCGGCCGAAGCCGATACGCGTCCGGAAACCCTCTTGCGGGGTCACGCACGACGCCCCGCTCAGACAGGAAATGTTCCATGAAACGATTGTGCAAAATCGCGGTGTATACCCTGACGGGATTTGCGCTGGGATGTCTTCCTGGGGTGGCTGTGGGCGAAACTCGCGTGCCGTCGCGCACGATAAACCTCGTCTACGATGACTCCGGGAGCATGATTCGTCAGAGCAACGCGTATGTCGACACGTGGTGTCAGGCCAAATACGCGCTCGAAGTTGTCGCCGCCATGCTCGACGAACGCGACACCCTCAATGTCTATTACATGAGCGACTACGACACCGGGACGCAGTCCGGCCCGCGGATCACCCTCAGGGGCGGAGGCGGCCAGGCGAGCGTCGATCGCATTCACTCGACGATCACGTCTTTTGGCAACACGCCGTTTAATGCCGTGCGCCGCGCGCATGCCGATCTCAAGAAGGCCCGGTCCGACGAACGCTGGCTCGTCGTGCTCACCGACGGCGCCTTTGAAGACGGCCGCATGGAATCCCGGGAAGTGGTATCCTACTTTGAATCCGTCACCGCGGGCGACGCCGCGCGCGTCATGATGCTCGCCATGGGCCCCGAGGCGGCCTCCATCGAGCCCCAGGAATCGCGCGGCATTTATTTTTACAAGGCCGCATCGAGCACCGATATTCTCCCCAAGCTCACCGAACTCAGCAACCGCATCTTTCAGAGAAATGCGCTCACGATTCTTCAAAAAGGCGACACATACCGCACCGAGTTTGCCGTCCCGATGAAACAGCTCATCGTGTTTGCGCAGGGCCCCGGAGTCGACGCGCGCATTGCCATGCACGATGCCCAATCGGCCGCGACGTCTCCGTCCTCCCAGGTGCACGTCGTCCACTCGACGCAGTCTTCCGTCCAGAATCCCCCCGGAGCCGTCGTCGCCTCCAACCTCAACGGCGTCGTGGCCACGTTTGACGGCCCGTTTGCACCGGGTGCCTACACGTTTGACGTCTCAGGTGCCGAAAGTCTCGACGTATACTACAAGCCCAACGTCGCCATCCGGGCCTACCTGCACGACGCCGACGGGCGTGCCGTCACCGACGACGCCGACATCGTCAACGGCAGGTATCGTCTGACCTTCGGTTTTGTCGACGCCGATACCGCCCAGACCGTCACCGACACCAGCCTCCTCGGAGACATCGACTACCAGGCCACCCTGGTCAACACATCGCCGGACGGAACCCAACATACCCTCACCGTCGCCTCCGGCGACGAAATCGAACTCCGCGAAGGCCGGGTGGCCTTCGACGTCACGGCGAAATTTCTCGATTACAACACGGTGCGCACCCACCTCGATTTTGAAGTGTTCTATCGCGCCAATCTTCTCTACCAAATCCAGAACAAGCCCACCTATCGTCTCACCAAAGACGGCCTTATCAATCCTCAGGATCCCATCGTCGTCACCGTCGCCCTCGACGAGGCAGGGACTCCGCTGTCGGCCCAGGACTGGGCCGACATGCCTTTGCCTGAGATCACGATGGACGCCGCCCTCGGCGGTCTTCACGTCGAGAAAAGTGCCACCATCGGCGAGTTTTTGATCACCCCGGAACTCGGAGAGATCGATCCCTTTGAAGCCGCCACGGGAAACATTCCGTTTGCCGTCCGCGGCGAATTTCATAAAGGCAAATCCTCGGCGGCCGGCCGTCTCTCCGAATCGTTTGAAATTCAGGACGACATTTCTTCGCTGGAGCGCACCCTTCGCTGGATTCAGGACTCCTGGCGCACCCTTCTGGCCTGGATGTTCGCCGCTTTTTTCATCATCGGATATCTGCCCGGCGTCAAAAAGCGGTTTTCCAAAAAGATCCCCTCGTCGATTCCAATCAAAGGCGATCCCGTCAAATTCAGAGGGAAATCGACGTCCGGCAAAGGCATATTCCAAAAGGACATCCTGTCCATCCTTCTGCCTTACAAAGCCGAAACGGGTTCGGTCGTGTTCCGAAGCCTCGGGATAAAATCCTTCAGACTCAAAGCCGGGAGCGGTTCCCGCGTCTTTCTCGAAAATGCCCAGGCGTTCAAAGACAATAAAAATTACGACTTTTCAAGGGAGATCAAAATCCCGTTTTCCTTTGGAATCAATACGCAAATCACCGTCAAGACCGACGATTTTGTGTACAGATTCAAACTACAGAAATAGCGCGCATCCGCGCGCCATCGGCATCTGACGGGATGCGACCAAGGGCGTTATACAAATTCATCTTTACATGGATACAAACTCGTTTCACTCAAACAAGTACAGATTTGCCCTCAAACAAGTACAGATTTGCCCTCAAACAAGTACAGATTTGCCCTCAAATATCCGCGCAACAGTCATTTTTATTTTGTATATATCCGTCCCATTCGGAAAGTAGAATTCATCACACAGGAGAAGAGCAATGCCCGCACCCACACTTTTGGTAGGCCTTGGCGGCACGGGATCAAAGATCGTGTTACGCGTTTCACGCCTCGTCACCGAATCCCAGCGACGCCACATCGGGTTTACCATATTCGACACCGACATCAACGAGTTGCGCGAAATTCGCGAGGCCAATCCTTTTGTCCATACGATCCAGACGTCGACGCGTCTTTCGGTGGGGGAATATCTGAACATCGACACGCACGCGCGCGACGAGTGGTTTCCGGTCAATGCCATCCTCAACAGCAAGACGCTCACCGAAGGCGCGGGTCAGGTGCGTGCGATTTCTCGCCTTGCCCTCGACACGGCGATTCGTGCCGGAAACATGAACGTCCTCCACACGGCCATCGAAAATCTCTACAAAGTCGAGGAAGAAGACAGCGAACAGGCGCTTCGCGTCGTCATCGTCAGTTCCCTGGCCGGGGGAACCGGTTCCGGCCTTATTCTTCCCGTCGCGCTCTACATCAAAAACTTCCTGGCCACGCGATTCCAGCAAAGCGCCAACATCATACGCGGATTTTTCATCCTTCCGGAGGTCTTTTTTGAGGTCATCCGGGGGCAGACCGAACGCAACAACCTCATGTGCAATGCCTACGCGACGTTGCGCGAACTCGACGCCTTCCTTATGAAGGGCGACGGCACGCTGCCCGAAAAATACGAACAAACCGCCCGCATCGAATTTCCCCGCGTCGGTTCCCACGAATTTGACGAGTACCACGTCCGTCCTTACGATTATTGTTTCCTGTTCGACGCCCAAAACACATCCGGTCGCAAACTCAACGATTTCAACCAATACCTCGATCATGCCGCCAACTGCATCTACTCGCAGTCGATCGGTCCGATGAACAAACGCAGCAACTCGTCCGAAGACAACACCATCCGCGAACTCTGCGCGCAACGCGGCCGCAACCGCTATGCCGGCGCCGGTTGTTCGATGCTCGTCTATCCCGTCGAAGACGTCAAAGAATACGTTGCACTCAAATGGACTCAACAGACCGTGTCGGAGCAATGGCTCAAGTTCGACCGGATGTATCTCGAAAAAGTCAAAAGTGTGGCCACCATGCGCAACCAAGGGCTCTCCGTGCGCGACATTTCGGCCGCCCAGGACTACATCCAAACGGTCGAGGCGCTCTGCGCCCAGAAAGATCCCTTCGCCGTGTCGATCGTAGACCAATGCGCCCTGTTCGACGAGGACGGCCTCAATCGTATCTCAAACAGCTGGGAATCGTATCTAACACAACTGCTTAACTTTGTCGAATCGAGCGGCGAGGGCCAAAGCTCCGAACGGCAAAAAGCCCTTAACGCCATCGACGGCATTACCGGCGGGAGCGACTCATGGCAGAGCCTCGTCGATGCCTACAAAGAAATGGCGCGCTACTATCAAGCCGTCCGGAAACACTGCGAATCGGTTGCCCCGAATCTGGCATACACGATATTTAAGGCCCAGGGCGACCACGTCACCAAAGAGAAACGCGGCTACCAGCTCGAAACATACCTGCGCGATGCCGAGGGACGCTTCATTCACCCCAACGCCGTGCGCTATTTTCTCTATCAGTGCCAGGACTGTCTCAAGGCCGAATGGCTCCGCCTCGACGTGGATTACAACGAAGTCGACTCGTTTTTTGACAGTTTTGAAACTGACGATCTCTTTGACGACAAATCGACTGTAGACGTCCAGGAGACGGTCGAACAGCTCACCAATCGCAAACTCCCTCTCGTCGCCAAGCTGTCCAAAAAGCTGACGAGCGATCAGGAGGACATAAAGGAGCTCTTCAACAAATACATGACCCGCGTCGAAGAGTATCGAAACCTTACCCTCAAACGCGACGTGATCAAGGAAGGCATGGACTACGTCCAGAGGCTATGCGATGCCTTCGAAAGTTTTTATCGCACCTTTGAATCCAAGACGCTTTCCATTGGAAGGCGTCTTGGCGAGATCGCCAAAAAGTATCAGCACACCCAGGGCAAGACGACGCGCTACGTCTGCGCCACCGCCTCGTGCATGGACAAACTCGTCGAACGCATCCCCTTTACCGGCAGCGCCATCACGATCGACGGCGATTTGTCCGACGAGATCTACTCCAAAGTCCGGAGTTTCGCCATGATTTCTCAGGAGGAACGCCCGGACAACGGCCGGTATTACAGCGATCTCTTTGACGACGGCATCGTCGGGTATTTCTCCCGAAAAATGATGCAGACCTACGGGCCACAGATCGACATGGACATTCTGACCGCCCTGGAACAGGAGGCCGAGTTTGAAGGAAAGGGGATGGAATCTGCCAAACAGGAACAATACGTCAAACAAATCATCGAAAACACGCGCAAGATGTCGACGCCTTTTATCGAAAAACCCATGGGAGAACAGCGCGAGCCCATCTCGGCATGTACCTACAATCCGTCCATCGATCCCAACGACGGCTCGCCGCGTTCGGAGCTGATTGCCAAGGAACTGTGCAATCACGGCGGGACGCCGGATGCCGACATCGGTCGCAACATGATCATGTTTTACCAGTCGATTTACGGCCTGCGAGCCAACAAGCTGTCCAAGTTCGCCCCGGAAGTGCCCGGCGTACACGGCATGGGCGCCTACTACAAAGCCTATTATGAACTCGTCAATCAGGTGACGCCAAACTATCGCCTCACCCCGGTCATCACGCCCCACATCGACCGAAACTGGCATCTCATCACCCATCTGCCGGATCTGGACGAAACAAACCAGAAAGCCCAGGAAACGCGGATCTACCGGGCATTTGTGCTCGGTTTGATATATCATTACATTATACAGAAACCGATTTCCGACGCGCGTTATCTATACAAACTCGAAGTCGAGGGATGTCTCCCCGAGGATTTTGTCGTCAGCAACCGCACGCCCTGCGATCTGTTCTATGAAATTCTGGATGCCCTCTCGATCAATCCCGTCGTCGTCACGCGTCTGGTTCAGGCCGTGGAACGGCGCATGACCAAAGAACTCAACGCAAAAGTACAGTTTGAAGACAGCGAATTTGTACGCCAATTGAATCGGTTGAGAATCGTCGAATACGAACGCAAAAATGTCGAGGCATTCCACCTCGATCGCGTGTCGATTTTTGATTTTCCGGCGCTGCTCAATGTATCGGCTCCGGACGGCACGTTTGATATTTCACAGGGATGCGATTTGTTGCGCGTCGAACTCGACGAAGTCTATCGATACGTCAAGTCCATGACGGAACCCAATGCCCTGAACGATACGTTTGAGAAGTTCATCGTTGGTCAGTATGCGATTTTCTGTGAAAATCGACGCACCTTTTCCCATTACGACAAGCTCGTATGGCTGATGGGCGAACTCAAGCGCATGGCCTGCGAACGACTCCGCGAACTCGAGCTGGATGACGGGTGTCAGGCGATCGACGAACTCGACCGTCGATGTACGACCGACGCGCCTTCCGAACGCCAGGGGAGCCTCGCCGAGGATGAGGACGACGAAGACGAGGTCCGGGCCATTGCCGGTTCATCCGCCTCCCGGACCGATGCCGGCGATCGCATGATTTCTCTCGCCGAACACGAAGAGGAAGTCTCGGCACTGCGGAAGACCATCGCACAAATGGAAAAGCAGTACGCGTCGCTATCGCAGGAAATAGATCGGCGGCTGACCACCCTGAGTCAGCAGATGGAACGGATTCAGTTGCAAAAAAATGACGATCCAAAGACGTGATTTCCGTGACGGCGCGGATCGTCCGATGTACGTCCGTCGTTGGAAATGCGCCATGCAGAGCATTGGGGTTTGACCCTCCTCCCCCTCTCCCCGGGAGAGGGGGCCGGGGGGAGAGGGGCGCGGGGGGTAGCGGCGTATTGAGCCCGGAGGGCGAAATAGACGCGTAGGGGGCTCTCCCCCTCCCCAGAAAAGAAAAACGCTTTGGAGGACATGCCATTGTGGACCAGAACGGAGCATTTCCTTCCCAATGGGTGCCAGCGAACATGTGTTTGACAGGCGAGGCTGGCCGTGTTTGAGGTGCGCAACGTGTTTACTATAATATTTCTCGACAGCCATGCCGCGACGAGGATGGCGCCTTATTCGTTTTTGTTCCGTCCGTTTGAGCTTCAGGGGCGGCTGGCCATGTGCCACTGGGACGAGGAGGGGACGACGCTCGAATCGGCGGTGGGGCAGCTGGCAGGGCTTCTTGAGGGCAAGACGGAATGGCGCGCGTTGGTGGTGCACAGCGACGCGCTGGACGACACGTCTCCCCGACCTGCGGCTTCACGTCTCAATCCGTTTGACTATTCGGAGTCGGACACCGAGACCGGCCCGCATGAAAGTCCCGTCCCCCTGATTCGTCTGACGCATATATTGTGCGGTTTTCCGCCGTCGCCGCGGATGGAATTTGAGGAGGGGTATGCGTATTACGACGAGGCGCTTGGGCGCGAGGTGCGCGTGGCTCGCAGCGAAATGGCGGCCCAGACGGGCGAAGACGGGGAGGATGTCGTCAGGCAGTTTGCTTTGCGTCACGACGTGCCGACGGAAATGTTCAAACCCGTGTTTGTCGAAAAACCGCCCAGCCCGGAAGAACGGGAAGCGCTTGCGCGGCTTTGCGCCCAATATCCGTCTGTGGTGGTGCGGCCGTCGGAGGTTCTTCTGCTGGGCTGGCAACGGGCGGCGGAGGATGAGGAAAAGCGGCGCATGGGGAACTCATGGAACACCAGGCGCAGCGAGGGGGCGTCGTTTTGCGAGCAGAACCAGTATCCGGAGACATGCCGTTTTCTGGTGAGCGTGATGCACACGCAGGATGCGGGACAGTTTGAACGCGACATGATGTCGTTCTGGAATGCGACGCTGACGCTTGCGCTCAACCGCGTGCCGTCGGCATACCTTCAGGCATACCGGCTTTATCGCGTTGGGGTGGAGTTTGACCGGGCCGTGCTGGACGACATGCTCAGCGCCCATCTGCAGCAACTCTCCAAAGCGCGAATGATGGTGCAGGGCGAGCTGGACAAAGAACCGGTGGCGACCTTTGCCAAGACCGAAACGCTCGTGCCGACGCAACACGTGCCCGTCGTCATCGAACAGGACGACGAGCGGAGCCTTTTTGAGGACGTGGAGCGTTCGCCTCACGACGAACCCACGGAAGACGAACAGGCCCGTCAAATCGAAGAAAAAAAGAAAAAAACGAACGAAAACACGCGGGATCCGCGACGCGCCATCGATCGGGCGGCCCAGTTTCTGCGCCTGAAATCACGTCGTTTTCTCGATCAGGGGTGTGAGCTGGACGAAGTTCAGACCGAACATCTCGCCGCATTTATCCGGGATCTCGAGGCCCGGACTTTGTCCATGCGGCCCAAAAACCGATATGATGCCGAACGATTTAAACAGGTGGCCCAGTCGGTCGACACCGATGTGGCGCGCAACGCCAGTCATTCGATGTCCAGCCATGCACGCCATACGGCGTTTGTCATCGCGAGTCTCATCGTTCTCTTTGGATTTGCGCCCTATCTTTGGTACGCGTTCAAACGACACGACGCCATGCCGGTCGCGGCGTGTGTCCTGACGATAGGGCTCGTGGCAGCAACCCTGCTGGGGGGATACGCGGCGCTCAGGATAAGCCAAAAAAAAGAACTCGACATCATTGATCAGTGCATGAATCCAATCAAAGAATGCGAAGAAGCCGTGCTGACGACACGCAACGAATACGACACCTATTTCACCAATATATGTACTTTGATGAAAGCCTACTCCATGCAGACCAATGCCCATCAAAGCGAGGATGAAATGACGCGCACGAGACGTGTGCTTAAACAGCATCTTTCCGCCATGGATCATGCCATAGAGCGAGATCTCAAGTGGTTTAGTGCATTTGAGATACCGCGTCTTGACGCCGAAAACGAATCGTCCCACCTCGCGTTTGACATGCAGACCGTCCCGTCTGACAATCCGATATATTATTTATCCCCCTGTCAGGAAGGCGATATCATTCCCCTCAATCACAGTGGCGACTGTGTCGGTGCCCCTTACGGTTTTGTACATCGCCTGACGATTGAACACGACGAACTTCTGGAACCGACGATTTAACTTCTCCCTGTGTAATTGATATGGACAATACTTTTTTATACGCCATTCTATTTAGCCTGTTCTATCTCATTCCCTGCCTTCTCTGCGCAAAATTCAATCTAAAAAAGCCCATTCGTGCCCGGCAAATTCTCATGCCGGTGATTGCGGTTTTATATTGTTTAATCGCCATGATTGGCCTGCAGTCGTTATCCGACGCGCTTTCGACATCTATTCAGGGCAACGAAACGTGGTTTGAATGTCTGGCTCACCAGGATCTTTCCATCCTGAGCATACACGTCATTTTTATCCTCAATGCCGTCCTGGCCTTTGTATTTTTGGCCCTCAAACTCGCCCTTCTTCCCATCTTAAAACGCATATTCAGCTCAGATTCCATGTTGGATGAAACGGCCGGTCTTGTGGCTTATGAACAGAAATATGGCATCCTTGAAGAATCGGACGAAACCAACGAAATGGACGAAGCCGACGGAGCTTCCGGAAAATGGTGGATTCTCAAGCCCGACGCAAGACAATTTAAGCGCCTGTTTTTGGGATTCTATATTGCGTTTTTTATCGTCATCGCCATTCTCTATTTTGTATCTTATTTTCATTCAGAATGGACAGTCTTTCATGTACCTTTCTATCCTGTATTTGGCATCCTCATTTTCGGAGAGGTGTTTTTCGCCCTCAATGGCATTGAAAAAATCAAAGAAGTCGAGGCGAGTACAGAGCCCAAACGCACACTTGCGCCAAATTTTGCCGCTCTCAGGGAAGAACTGCTCGGTACGTTTGGAGAACATATTTTACAGGATAAAATCATCGAACCCGGACAAATTGCGACCATAAAAGACGAAGACATCGCCGATCTCATTTCGGGCGAGGATTCGCCCGAAACCATTGTACGCGCGCATTTTCTTGCACTCCTTCACGAAAGGCATGCTCTCAATCTCAACAACATTCAATCCTGTTTGTGGCTGATGAAAGGAAAAAGCGTTCTCTTTTATCAGCCATTCTATCGAGATCTGACAGATTACCTCATGTTGCCGATCGTCAAGCAGTTCATGCGATACCAAAAATGCCTCGTCATCGTGTCTCGCACATCGGCCGCTCAGGACGTCTGCCAGTGGCTCCAAGACGCCCTGACCGCTTTTTCGGGCACGTCGAGTTTATGGAAAGCCGGCATTCTGTCCACAGACGCCGACGATCTCGATGCCGGGATTCTCCGTTTCAGCGACATCTACAATCGCGACATTCTCCACGCGCATCGCGAGTTTTTCCAGCACGTCGGCTTCGTCCTCCTCATCGAACCTTCACACATTCTCACGACCGGACAGATGGGACTCCGTCTCCTCCTCGCCCAATGCGGCACACGGAATGCCCATATGGACGCCGAAAACGCCATGGTCTTTTGTGCCTGCGATCGCAACTGTGACGGACTCGTCGATGCGCTTTCACACACCTTAAAGACAAACCTCACCCTCGTCACCGCCACCTCGCAGAGTTCGGCCAACCGAACATACCTCTATTGGGACACCGACGGAGAGGACGCACACCACGTCCTCATGCCCGATGTTTCGCATTACCTGGGCATAGGTACCGAGATTAATCTCCTGGCCCTCAAACACGATATTCGCCCCGCCTGCTGGATCAGCGGTGAACAGTTTGCCACCGTCGATATGAAATGGATCGACGGCCAGTACTATCCGCAAATGTGTTCTGTCGCAAACATCCCCACAAATCAGGCGATTTTTAACGAACTCTTTGAAGTTCAGCCCAACCTCTGGAATATATCTATTCACGAAAAAGCCTGTTATACGGTCGAAGATGAATTTAAAAATTTGTATGAAATGACGCGTTTGTATTCGACTCGTACGACAGATGAAGGATGTTTTAATGTACTCAGCGAACACTATTTGTTGCGCGATTACATGATCGAACACATACAGACGCTGGCCACAGATCCCAAAGCCATCCCCACCATTGTCCCCGATTTTGCCCGGACCGAACGCAATATCGTGTTAAAAATCATCATGAAAATGCGCATGGAATCCGTCCGGGAACACGAAATCGAAAAAGAACTCACCCTGGCCGGACTCCTCAAGCCAGGCGAATCCACCCCTGCGCGCCTCAACACCCTTTTTGAAAAATATTGCGGCGTCACCACGCCTTCTCTCAAACCCGAGTGGAAAAACGAACGCCAAAAAGACGCCATGACCACCGTCCCCGTGCGATACTGTACCATCGCGCAAGATACCGATCTCGACGTCTATGCACAAAAATTGCGCCCCGCTTACTTCATCGCCGAAGACGAATTCGGAAACAAATACTTCGTCGGATCCATCCTCTACGGACACGTCTTCCAAGCCTACCTCCCAGGACAGTTTATATCTTTTGAGGGGAAATACTATCAGGTGCGGACGATCACACCCGAAAATGGCATCGTCCTGCGAAGAGCTGCCGACCATCTCGCCGGGCGCACCTACTATCGACAAATCCAGCACATCGCCCTCAAACACTGGATCCCAGACGACGGACTCGCAAACCACCGAACCCTCACCCAATGGAACCACGGTTCCGCACAAACCCTCGAAATCACACACGGTTTTGCCGACCTCACCATCCATACCCACGGATATGTCGAATCCAGTCGTCCATGCGATCTCAAACACGCGCGTTTCTATCAACTCAACGCCATTCCAGACCGACAGTACACCCACAAAAGCGTATTGAAACTCACCCTCCCAAACTCCACCCCCGCCATCCGATATACCTTGTGCCTCCTGTTAAACGAAATCTTCAAAACCCTCTACCCCAAAGCCTACCCCTATATTTGCGCCACCACGACCATCCAGAGCGACACCCTCGGCTTCATGCAGCACGCCATGCCCTCCTTTGAAGACGACACGCCCTCGCCGCAAAACCTGCCCCCCACCCCACAAACACAGGACGATACCATCCCACAATCCCCCCTCATTTCGGACGACACACCCTTCGTGTACTTCATCGAAGACAGCGACCTCGACCTGGGACTCCTCGTCTCCATCGACCGAAACCTCCAACGCCTGCTCGAACTCGTCGCCGAAGTCCTCGCCTTCCACCTCGAAAAAATCTCAACCCCCATCCCCCCAGAACCCCTCGACGAGGAAGACGACACCGACGCCCTGCCACCCCCCGATCAAATGGATACGCAAAACAAACCGGGATGGTGGACTCGCCTCATACTCGCCATCAAATCCTTATTCCAATCCCAAAAACATGACGACGAAAACGCGCCCGACAACGACGCACAAGGCCTCCAACAAAAAAGAGAACTGGAAAAATCCGCCCGTCGTGATGCACAACGCCTCCAAAGACTCCGCGCCATACGATACCATTCAAAGGCATTTCTCTTTTATGGCGACAATGACGTCCCGCCAGTCCTCGCCATCCAGGAAACCCTCGACTTCCTCGCCCAGTTCGATTTTGACAAAAATCCTTTACAGCGCGTCCGAAAACACCGCGACGACGTCACTTGACAAACCCCGTGCGCAAAAAACGTTTCTCAAGTTCCGCACGCGTGATCACAAAATGAACCGGTCGCCCGTGCGGACAGTTGGAACGGAACCCCGTTTCGTCCATCAGACGAAATAATTCCGCCACCTCCGACGGCGACAACTTTTGACCCGCTCGAATCGACTTGTGACACGCCATCGTCGCCAAAATGTTGTCACGGATATCCTCAAATTGCGTGGCACGACCACTCTCACCAAGGTCCAGCAACGCATCGCGCACAATGGCCTGATAATCATAATTCACCAGACTCTCCGGCACCGCACGAATCGCATGGGTGTGATTGCCAAGATCGTCAATCTGAAAGCCGATCTTCTCAAAAAAATCCTGATACTCCACCAGCAAATCACTCAGCCGACCGTCCAGAGACAACAAAAGCGGAAACAAAAGCCCCTGTGAAGAGACAGGCAACACATCGTCTGCCACTTTTTTGAGCCGTTCATAATTGATGCGTTCATGCGCCGCATGCTGATCGATGAGCACGAGGTTATCCCCATCCGCACAAATGAGATACGTCAGCGCATATTGTCCAATGTAGGTCAGGTTAGAAAAATATCCCCGGGAACCAGACGCCTCGGACGCATCCCGCACCACCGACGGCCCCAGCGCAAGCGGCACCTGCGTCCCCACAGACGTCAAGACTTCCGGACGCGACGGCGCCTCAGGCGGTGCAACCAGCTCGTCAAAAAATGACAACGCCTCACTGACCTTGCGCTCGGTCTCCCTCGACACGACGCATTCCCCCACCTCAGACGACGCACGCCGCCCCTGATAGGCAAATGAATCCGACAGACCATAGTCGCGACTCAGATTGTCTTCGGGCGGACGAAATGCCGATTCCGGCAACGACGCCGATTCCTCCCCACGCTCACTGCGTATCCACGGCGTCTTTTCAAGCGACTGGCGCAACGCACGATATACCGCCCTAAACACCACATCCGGAGACTGAAACCGTATCTCGTGTTTGGTCGGATGAACATTGACATCGACAAGATCAAGCGGAATCGTCAAAAACAACACCACACATGGCTGCCTGCCATGCAAAAATTCCTTGTACGCCTGACTGATGGCCCCGTTGATCGTCTTGTCCCGCACAATGCGACGATTCACAAACGTATAAATACGACCGGCACTCGATTGCACAAAATCAGGCGCACAATACAGCCCGTCCACCGTCACATCCCCCAATATCGTATACGTGATCGGATAGAGATGCTCGTAAAGCGTACGACCAAAAACCGCAAGCGCCCTGTCGCCAAGCGTCCGATGCTTCGGAAACTCGCATTTGACCCGACCATCAAACGTCAGTTTCCACCGCACCTCATGACAAGCCAGCGCAAACGACTCCACAACCTCATACACTCGCCGCATTTCCGTCGCCGCCGTCTTCAAAAATTTCAAACGCGCCGGCGTATTAAAAAACAAATCCTCCAACACGATCTGCGTCCCCGCTGGAGCCGCAGTTTCGCGAAATTCCGTCACCTCCGAACCCTCCACATGGAGGTAAGTCCCCAACGCATCACCACGCCGCTGCGTCGTCAACGACAATCGAGACACCGCCGCCATCGACGCCAATGCCTCCCCGCGAAAACCCATCGTCGATATCGACGCCAAATCCTCCGAACGATGTATCTTCGACGTCGCATGACGCAAAATACTCACCTTCGCATCCTCCGGACTCATCCCACATCCGTTGTCGCACACACAAAGCCGCTTCCGCCCTGCCTCCTCAAGCTCAATCTCGATTTCATCCGCCCCCGCATCCAGGGCATTTTCTACCAGTTCCTTGACGGCACTCGAGGCTCGCTCCAACACCTCGCCCGCCGCCAGTTGATCGCACAATGCCTTGGGTAAAACATGGATGACTTGTTCTGACATGGCGTCCTCCTCTTCAACTCCAGGATCGCTTTTTTGGGGAGGGGGAAGCCTCCCCCCAACGCCGCTATTTGCCTGCGGCAAAT
>CAMCLY010000004.1 GCA_945875805.1 uncultured Myxococcales bacterium
CCCCCATTCGGGCGCATTTCGGGGGGTGTGGGGGGACTTCGTCCCCCCACACACAAAAAAAAATCATCGGGGGGTGTGGGGGACTTCGTCCCCCCACACACAAAAAAAACTCAGAGAACAAAGCCCCCAGAACGAATTAAAATAGACTGCCTGCTGTGTTAGTCATACGTTTGGCGGACGCCCCAATATGGCCTCATCGCACGGTCTGTGGGCGAGCATCCCCGTCTTCGACATCGGTGCGATTGCGCAAAGGATTTTTTCATGCATACAGGATTCGTCAAAACAGGCTTGTTCGCGTTTGCGACTGCCGCACTTCTCTGTTCGTGCCTCTCGCGCGAAGTTCCACAAGACACCTCATCCACAGGCACGACCGCCTCTCAAAGCGCCCTTCCCACCGACCTCAGCACGCTTGGCTCCCCCCAGGAAGTCGTCATGAAAAGCGGCGAATTGAGAATGACGATGGGCGACTACGAGGACTGCGTCGCCCTGCACCGGTTCCACGGAAGGATATTTTCAAAACGCGCCATGGCCAACCCGAGATTTCAGCGCGACGAAGCCAAACGGTGTTTTCAGACGATCATGCTCAAGGATTATGCGCAAAAACATGCGCTTATGCCGACACAGGAAGATCGCCAGCGCGCGCTGGATGAAGCGATGAAACGCGCTGAGGCCGGCAACCGCGAACACCTGCTCAAACGCCTCGAACTTTCGCCCGAACAGCTCGACCGCCTCATCGATTTGTCGCTCCTGCCCGCCCTGATGCAACGCCATCTCGTCATGTCGATGAACGACGCCGAAGCCCGTGCCGCCTTCGACCTTGACGGTCGTCGTTACAGCATCGAACTCGCCGATTTCGAGAACGCTCCCACGGACGACGAAGTCGAGGAGTTCCTGCACGAACACGAAAAAGACCTCTCGACGTATTTCACCCAGCACCAGGAACTCCTGAGCGGCCCGCCCCATGCCGCGTTTATCCGAATGGGATTCCCCAAAAGCGGCGGCCCCGAAGACGCCGGGTCGATCAAGGCGGCCGAAGCCCTGCGCCTCACCGCCATCCAACATGGTGCAACGGGAGCAATCTCCGCCTGCCAGACACAAAAAGACGCCGGATGCGCCGTGTACAACGACGCCTCAAATCCCTACGTCGAAGCCCGAAACGAACACAATCTCTGGGCATTTCGCTCCCCCGAAGGCACCGTCTCGACCGTCATCCAGACGCCGACCAACGCCGACATCTGGATCCTCCAGTCCGTCGAGCCCCCCCAGCCCTATGACACCAACGATCCGGCCATCCGCCAAAAACTCGCCCGTCAGGCCATGATCGCATTGCAACCCGCCCCCCATCTCATCGACAAACTCAAGCCAGCCCTCACCGTCACCAACCCCGACCTCAAACAGACGACCGAAGCGCTGGGCGGAAACTTCCGCTTCTTCGACGCCGTCCCCTATCTCAACCTCGTCGAACAAAAGCAAATCGAAAGTCCGGCCGTGATGAAAACCCTCTCCGAAATGACCCCATCCGAAATGCGCCTCTACTCCAACCCCGTCCTCGACAACGGCCGTGTGTACGTCTTTTTTGTCTCGCTGATGCAGCCCCCCACCGATGCGGACTATGCGCAATACGGCGAGGCATGGCGAGCCCGAAAAGCCGCCGATCCCGCCCATCCCTTGACCACACAATGGCTTTCTTCAAACCTGCCCAACATGAGTACGCTCAATCTGGCACCCATCCAGGCCGAATACGGCGTGTTGCAACCCAACGGCACCATTCGATGACAAGGCGTTCGCCCGGGGTGGGGGAAGTCTCCCCCTGAGCGGCTATCTCGGCTTCGCCTCAATACGCCGCTACCCCCTCTGCCCCACCCCCTATCCCCCTCCCCGCGGGAGGGGGATTTTTCTTTTCTCCCTTCCGGAACAAAAGGCACGGAATGGCTTTACACCGTGTTGTTTTGCATTCCGACGATGGATTATTGCAACCCGACGGCGCGATCCGTTAAACATGCCACCGCGCAAATGCGCGGCTTTTTTGTCTTTCTCCCGTAGGAAGTGACACACATGAAGAAGAGATGGATGTCGGCGGTGGCCGTATCGTGGATAGTG
Source organism: uncultured Myxococcales bacterium (assembly GCA_945875805.1). Taxonomy (GTDB): domain Bacteria; phylum Myxococcota_A; class Bradymonadia; order UBA4248; family UBA4248; genus UBA4248. The sequence goes on from CAMCLY010000004.1 coordinate 2,101, forward strand.
TTTCCGCTGTTTGCCTGGGCGCAGTCCTCGTCTGAGGAATCGTGGCATCTCGACACCGGCCGCATCATAGGCGGCAGTTCGCAGGAATCCGGGGTGCGTCTCATGGATCCGGTGATGCTGGATTGGGATGGCGACGGTATCGACGACGTGGTGTTTGGCGCGCCGGCGGCCGCCCCCAACGGGGTCTCCAACGCCGGGAGCCTGTACGTCCTGGCCGGCAAACGCGACCGGACTTTCTCGGGAACCCTCGACATGACGTACTGGGACAGCTTTGACTGGCGGTTTGACGGCCATACGCCAAACGGACAGCTCGGCATGCAACTCTACGTCGGCGATTTTAACGGCGACGGCAAAAAAGATCTGGCCGTCGCCGAACCCGGCGCCAGCGGGGCCGTCTACCTGTTCTATGGCGGCAAAAAGCGCGACCGCGGAATCTATGACGCCGCCAGCCAGGGCGCGGCGGACGTCACGTTTTTTTCGTCCGAACCCGGATCGTGGCTGGGCCTGTCGGGTTGCGTGGGCGACTTCAATCGCGACGGCATCGACGACCTGGCCCTGGCGTCGATCTCCAAAAATTCGACGTTCGGCACCCTCGTCAGCCAAATGACCGTCGTGACCATGCGCAGCCAGTGGGACAAACCGCGCTATGACCTCGGGAGCAAACTCAACGGCAAAACCGTACTTTCGCGTTCGATTTCGGGTTCCGCGCGCGTCGTCCACTCGTGTACGGCCGGTGATTTTAACGACGATGGCGTGCCCGACATCGCCCTTGGAATGCCGATGGACAGCGTCCAGAAACAAAAAGCGGCGGGCAGCGTGACCGTGATCTATCACCCCAGCAAATACAGCGGAACCACGATCGACCTGAGCGTGCTCGACCCCAAACACGGCATCCGCATCTTTGGCACTCAGACGAACGCCCAGTTCGGGACATCCCTGGCGGCGGGCGACTTCACGGGGGACGGGCGCGACGACCTCGCAGTGTCGTCGCCCAACTTTTTGTCCAAAGGCCCCGAAAACGAAGGCTTGGTGACGATTCTGGACGGCAACCATTTTCCGACCGAATCGACGGAAATCCCTCAAGAGGGCGTCATTCGCCTGGTGGGCAAAGGGGGACAGTTCGGGCACCGCGTCCAAAGCGTCGACGTCAACGGGGACGCGCGCGCAGATCTCGTGGTGTCGGCACCAGGGGCAGGACAACTCCAGGACGGCGCCCTGTCGATATGGTTGGGCGGACCGCATTTTGCCGAAATGACGGCCCAAAGCGCACGCGCCGACGTCGAGATTCTCGGCGGCGACTTCATGGGATTTGGCGTCGGGGCGGCGTTTGGCGACTGGAATGGAGACGGCAAAAAAGACGCCGTCATCCGCACGACCGCCGACCCGATGCAGCGCGCCGCCACCGGGGCTTATGCCGTGCTGGGAAACGTCGCCGAAATGCCGGCAACAAGCACGATTCACGACAACTTTTTGACCATTGTCGCCCCAAGCCGCGGCGGCGCGTTGTCCGTTTCTCCACGTCGCGTCTCGCTCCATGGCAAAACGTACACGGCATGGTTCTCGCCGCAAGGGCTCGGAAACCGCAGCGTGATATGCCTCGTCGAGACGACTCGCGGGACGCAGGACGACATCGCCGTATCGTCGACGCAAAGTTGCGACCTTCAAATCGTCGGGCCCGAAAACGCCCCCATCGCCGATTTTGCGCTGAACGCATCGCCCACGCTCAAACCGCAACTCACGGTCAGCATCCCGACGATGCCGCTCAAAAACGCCACGGGGGTGGTGGCCGTCATGGCGCTGCCCGAAGAACTGCCCAACCCGCTCGTGCTGAACCTCAACGAAAAGACGCTCGGAACGCAGGCGCAGACCTTTGTCCTGAGCGGCGAAGGCGCATCAAACCTCGGGATTCACGTGGAATGGTCGGATCTCGATCAGGACGGCTATGAAGACCTCATCATCGGCGCGCCGGGGCGTACGATTGACGCCGACGAATCCGGCAGCGTTTTCATCGTCAAAGGCAAGCTCGACCGGCGCCCGGGATTTTATGAACTGACCGGTTCCGACGTCATCGAATACGACGGTTTTCTCGACGAGCGCCTCGGCGACGCATGGCAAATCGTCGACTTCGACGGCGACGGCAAAAAAGACCTCCTCCTGCACGCGCAGCGCGCGGCCCACACGGCCGGCAGCAATTACGCCTCGCTGTATGTGGTGTACTCGGCGGGGTATCGCCAGCCCAAGGTGTACAATGTCCGAACGCCGGATGTCGGCGCCATGCAAATCATCGCGGCCCAGCCGCAAACGCAGCTCGCCATCATCCCGCAGACGGTCGATCTCAACGGCGACGGCCTCGACGACGTCATTCTCATGTCGACGAATTACCGCGCCGGGCTTCAGAAAGAAGGCGCCATCTACGGTCTGTTTGCCTCCCCCGACCACAAGTCCGGACAGCTCGATTTATCCAAATCCTCGCACGCGGGATTTTTCTACACGCCGGCGCGCAACGAAAGGATCATCGACGGACGATTCGTGCGCCGTGAAGGCCGCCTCCAATTTTATGTGGCGACGGCCGACGCGACGACGGGAACCACGACGACGCTCGATGCGTTGGTCACCTCGGACGGAGACGCCTTTGTGGGGAGCTATATCCAGGGCCAACTGATGCGCGTGCGGCCCCAGGCGCGACTGAAAAAAGTGACGCGATTTTCGGTTTTTGCCGACGAAGCGAGGCAAAACGATGAAGTTTGGCTTATATTCCCGCACGACGGCGTGACGATGTCGGGCCAGGGAACGGCCCAGAAAGTCCGCCCTGACTGACGTACTGGCCCATACCAAAGGCGGCGGCGTATTGAGGCCCAGGCCGAAATAGCCGCCGCGCCCGGGCCGTATGCGCATGGGCGCATAGGCCGGGCCCCAAAAGCATCCCCATATCATGGAAAGTTTGCCCCATGGTCATGCGGCGTTAGACTGTCGGCATGTGTGCAACGCGCGACTGGCGCAAAATGGAGAGAGTTCTAGTGAAAGAGAAAGAAACGCAAAAACAGAAGCAGGTACACACGACGACCACAACGACATCCCAACCCGAAGCAACTCCGTATTCGTTGCTCGAACCCGTCGAGGAGAAAGTCATACGCATGCGCTACGGACTGTCGGAAGCCGATGACAAGAAACTCGAGTACGCGCTGGGCGCCAGCGAGGATACGCGCATTCGCGTGACCTTGATGGAAGCGGGGAACATTCAGGCCCTCGACGGGGATGTGCCGGTGGCGGCGGGGACGGATCCCAAGGCCCTGCTTCGCTTCGTGACAAGCCGGAACACGGACATCTGATGTTTACGCAACGTCAGATTGCACTCGGCGGTTTTTTGGGTGTGTACGCGGGGTGTATGGCTCTGACGGCGAATTTTATGCGACTTGGGTATCGTCGGGGGGCGTTTGTCGGCGTGGGATTCGGGACGCTGACGCATCTTCTGGTGGCATGGGTGTATTTTGCGCTGTCTGCGTATATCAGCCAATGGCAGGACGACGTTCTGTGGCGCGAGTGGACGACGGTGGCGTGGATGGCGGGATGCGCCCTGATCATTCAGGGGCTTTCGTCGGCGGGCTGCGTGCTCATGGGGCGGTATTTTATGGCGCCGGCCCGGTCGGGCGACGCCTTTGATCGGGCGGGACTGCTGGCCAGGCTCAAGGCACGCGACACGGGAAAACGCTCGGTGGTGCACGACGTGGTGCAGATCCTCGAACGGGACGCGGGGCTGCCGGCCCGGCGGTTCTCGACGGGATGGATCGTCGGGTTCGGCGTGCTTTCGGCCATGGCCCATGCGGCATGGCTGTCGCTCCTGACTCAGGCGAGTCTCGAAGTGATTTTCTGGGGGATAGAGATGGACGCGAGATGGGTGGGAAGGCTGGCGCTCCGGTTTGCGGTGCCGTTCGCGGTGCTGGTGCTGGCGCAACTTTCGGCGCTTGCGGTGTTTGGATGCAGGGACGGCAAAACCGAATAAAAACCGTACAAAAAATCCTGCACTGAATGTAGAAGGGCGCACGACTCGCGGGGGAATTTTCTTCCATATAAGAGGAGACGTGCGCAAATGCATAAAATAGAAGCGGATGTCGTCATCATAGGCGGAGGTATAGCGGGCCTTTCGGCGGCGCTTGGACTGCCCGATCGCCGGGTGGCCGTGGTGACGAAAGCGAGTTTTGGCAAAGGAGGATCGACGCCGATCGCGCAAGGCGGGATAGCGTGTGCGATGGGGAAGGACGATTCGCCGGAGCTTCATGCGGCCGACACGCTGGTGGCAGGGGACGGCCTTTCGGTATCGGAGTGTGTGACGCTTCTGACCAAAGAAGGTCCGGAACAAATCCGCCGACTCATCGAAGCGGGCGCCAACTTTGACCGGACCGAAGACGGCGAGCTCTCGTTTGGACGCGAAGCGGCCCACTGCCGGCGCCGTATTTTGCACGCCAACGGCGACAGCACCGGCGCCGAGGTCGAACGCGCGCTGGTGGCCGCCGTGCGCCGCAACGCGGCGATTCAAATCATCGAAGACTGTTATGTGGCCGATCTCGTCATGGCGGACGGCCAGGTGGCGGGCGTGCGCGGCATCTTCAACGCAACGGGCGAACGCATCGAAGTACAGGCGCCCGCCGTCGTGCTGGCGTGCGGCGGCATCGGGCGAATCTACCGATACACGACGAACCCCGTCGAATCCGTCGGCGACGGACTGGCCATTGCGGCGCGATGCGGGGCCGTCCTCAGTGACGTCGAGTTCGTCCAGTTCCACCCCACGGCGCTCAACACGAGCCTCGACCCGCTCCCCCTCCTGACCGAGGCGTTGCGCGGCGAAGGCGCCGTGCTCCTCGCCAACGGCCGGCGTTTCATGCCCGACCTCCACAAAGACGCCGAACTCGCCCCGCGCGACGTCGTCGCGCGCGGAATTTGGGCCCAGCAACAAAAAAGACTCGACGTCTTCCTCGACGCCAGAACGATTGGCGAGCGGTTCCCGCAAAAATTCCCAACCGTGTTTGCGTTCTGTCAACAGGCAGGTCTCGACCCGCGCACCGACATGCTGCCGATATCGCCAGCGGCGCACTACCACATGGGGGGCGTGAGCGTCGACGCCAACGGGCGGACCAACGTCCCCGGACTGTGGGCGTGCGGCGAGGTCTCGGCAACGGGCGTCCACGGCGCAAATCGACTGGCGAGCAACTCCCTGCTGGAAGGACTCGTCTTTGGCGCCCGCGTCAGCCTGGACATTTCGCGTTCCATCGCCCCCGGCTCGCGCCCTGTGTGCCCCGACGTCGAAATGAAACCGCGCCCGACGTTCATCACCCCCGATGAAGCCCCCCTGGCGCAACGCCTGCGCGACACGATGTGGAACGACGTCGGACTCGTCCGAAACGCCCAGAGCATGACGCACGCCCTCCAAGTCTTTGACGAAATTTCAGCCCAGACCCCGCAGTCGATCATGTTATGCCACATGATCGACGCCGCGCGCATCATCACACAGGCCGCGCTGGCCCGCAAAGAAAGCCGCGGCGGCCATTACCGAAGCGATTACCCCGAACATGATCCCCATTCCCAGCACCATCCCTTTGTCTACACCGGCAACGGCCCGTGGTGCTAGCTCAAGACCCTGGCTCTTATGACCCGATACCAACTCGCATGCGACAAACGCATCACCCTGCTCGCCATTCTCCTCGAAGCCGCCATGGTCGTGGCGTGTGTCTTTCTGGCCGATGCCGTCGCCGAAACGATCTTTCACATCCCAACGATGATGGCCTCGCACGTCTCCATGACGACGGCCCTCATCGCCGTCGGGGTGCTGCAATACCTCATCGTCGCGACAGAACTCATCGCGCGTCACCGTGACGCCCACTGCGGGTTCACCCTCCCTCTCGTCTTTATTCCAGGCGGGCTCATCCTGCGCACGTTCCTCGTGACGGGATGCAATCTGGCGGTCATCACCCTCAAACTCCTCGTCTACTTCGTCTCCGTCCTCCTGGCGTTCGCCTTCCAAATCCTCCGCGTCAACAAACACCTCGGATCCGCTCGCCTCGTCGATCTCACCGATCGCCTCCTCGAACCCGTCGAAATCGCCGCCAACCGACTCTACAACGCCCTGTATTTCAATAAAATCCGCGCCAACACGAGCGTCTTCACCGCCGTCTTCAACGGCTCCCTGAGCCTCTGGTGCATCAACCACTGACGCCCGGCGCAAACCCTGGTGCTTATCATGCCAACCACAGAATCCCGCGAATCTTTGCAAACCGATACCATCGCCCCCAACACCGTCCCCTCCGTCGTGTTCGTCCTGAGCAACGACGCCGGCGAAGTCCTCGACCTCGCGACGCGCGAAAATCCCATGCGCTACCTCCACGGCCACGACCAAATCCTCCGCGGCCTCGAAAAAGCCCTCGACGGCGCACGCATCGGTGACCACTTCCACGTCGACGTCCCCCCCGAAGAGGGCTACGGACTGCGCGACGGCGAGCCCCAAGCCGTCCCAAAATCCATCTTCCCCCCAGGCACCCAGTTCCGCATCGGCGCCGGCATGACCGCCAAATCCGACGACGGAAAGCCATTCCCACTCTGGATCGTCTCCATCGACGACGACCATGTCTACGTCGACGCCAACCATCCCCTCGCCGGACTCACCCTCCACTTTGACGTCGAAGTCGTCGCCATTCGCAAGGCCACTCAGGATGAACTCAAAGACGGACGCGTCCACGACGGATGCAACGTCTGTCGCGTCTAGGCGCGCCGCCTATGGCCCATAGGCCATACGCCGTCGCAAAGCGGCTATTGGGGCAAAGCCCCAATACGCCGCTTTTTTCTTTTGGGGCAACGGCCAAACCCAACGCCTGCCGGTGACGCCTTTTTTTAGAATACTCAGGCCCACATGTGCGTTACGTGTGACTTTCCCCGCCTGACGGGGCAATTCACGGGCATCGGGTGATGCGATGCGCATTTCCAAACATCACGGATGAAACCTATGAACGATATTTTACACTGTGGTCTCGACATCGGTTCGACGACCGTCAAGGCGGTCGTCGAAGACGACCGCTTTCATCTGCTTTACTCGACATATCGCCGCCATTATTCGGACATCCGTCTGGCGGTCTTCACAATTTTGCGCGAAATCGGCGCACAGCTTCACAACCCCGACATGACGATCCAAGTGACGGGGAGTGCCGGCATCGGCGTGGCCCAACGCCTCGGACTCTCCTTCTGCCAGGAGGTCATCGCTTCAAGCCACGCGGTCGAACAGCTCATCCCCGACGCCGATGTCGCCATTGAACTCGGCGGGGAAGACGCCAAAATCACGTTCTTTGGTGCGACGCTCGATCAACGCATGAACGGCACGTGCGCCGGAGGCACCGGAGCCTTCATCGATCAGATGGCCACCCTGCTCGACACGGATCCGGCGGGTCTCGACAAACTGGCGCAAGATCACGCGATGATCTACCCCATCGCCGCGCGCTGCGGCGTCTTTGCCAAAACCGACATTCAGCCGCTTCTCAACGAAGGCGCCCGTCACGAGGATATCGCCGCGAGCATCTTCCAGGCCGTCGTCAACCAGACCGTGAGCGTCCTGGCCTGCGGCCACCCGATTCGGGGCAAGGTCGCCTTTCTGGGCGGCCCACTTCACTTCCTCCCCGCGTTGCGCGAACGGTTTATCGAAACCCTCCACCTGACGCCCGAGTGCGCAATCCTGCCCAAAAACGCCAATCTCTTCGTCGCCATTGGCGCGTCGCGCCTTTCGCGAACACTTCCCGTGACGTCATTTGCCACGTTGCTCGAACGCATGGAATCCTACGACGGCAGCCTCTCCACCGAAGTCCAGCGGCTCGCCCCCCTCTTTGCCTCCCCCGACGAATACGCCCAATTCCAGACCGCCCACGACATGCGCGCCCCAAGACGCGACCTGGCCACCTACCGCGGCGTGGCGTTTTTGGGCATCGACGCCGGTTCCACCACGACCAAAGCCGTCCTCATGAGCGCAGCCCGCGAAATCCTGTGCGACTATTACGGAAGTAACGAGGGCAAACCCCTCGAAAAGACCGTCGCCATCCTGCGCGACATCGCCCAAAAACTCCCCGCCGGTGTCACCATCGCCAACGCCTGCGTCACCGGATACGGCGAGGGACTCATCCAGAAAGCCCTCGGAATCGATGAAGGCGAAATCGAGACCATCGCACACTACCGGGCCGCCGACCATTTTCTGCCCGGCGTCGACTTCATCCTCGATATCGGCGGCCAGGACATGAAATGCATGACCCTGCACGAAGGCGTCATCGAAAGCATCATGCTCAACGAAGCCTGCTCCTCCGGCTGCGGATCGTTCATCGAAACGTTCGCGCATTCGCTCGGCCACACCGCGGCGTCCTTTGCCCAGGAAGCCCTCTTTGCCCCATCCCCCATCGATCTGGGAACGCGCTGCACCGTCTTCATGAACTCCCGCGTCAAACAGGCTCAAAAAGAAGGCGCCTCCGTCGGCGATATCTCCGCCGGGCTCTGCTATTCCGTCATCAAGAATGCGCTCTACAAAGTCATCAAACTGCGCGACGCATCCAAAATCGGCAAAAACGTCATCGTACAGGGCGGTACATTCTTGAGCGACGCCGTGTTGTGCGCCTTTGAACGCGTGTCGGGGCTCCACGCTGTCCGCCCCGACATCGCCGGCCTGATGGGCGCTTACGGGTGTGCCCTCATCGCGCAGACGCGATGTCCCGCCGGCAAAACCCAAAGTGCCATGCGCTTTGGCGCCTCACTCGACGATTTTTCGTACACCATTTCCATGCGCCGTTGCGGCGGTTGCCAGAACAACTGCCTCCTCACCATCAACACATTCCAGGACGGCGAGCGATTCATGACGGGCAACCGATGCGAACGCCCCATGGGGAAAATCCACAAAACCGACGTGCCAAACCTGTTTGCCTACAAGGCCAGACGCACGTTCGACTACACCCCGCTCTCGCCCGAACAGGCCACGCGAGGAACGGTCGGGATCCCGCGCGTTCTCAACATGTACGAAAACTATCCCTTCTGGTTCACCTTCTTTACCCAGCTGGGATTCCGCGTCATTCTGTCCCCACAGTCGTCCAAAAAGATTTACGAAATGGGCATCGACACCATTCCGTCCGAATCCGCATGTTATCCCGCCAAACTCGCACACGGGCACATCGCATGGCTCATCCGGCAAAACCCCGATTTTATCTTTTATCCATGCGTGTCGTACGAACAGCGCGAAGTCAAATCCGCCACCAATCACTACAACTGCCCCATCGTCACCTCCTACCCCGAGGTCATTCGCAACAACGTCGATGAACTCAAGGGCCGGGTGTTCAAAGATCCCTTCATCAATCTGGACGATCGCGCGCACCTGGCCGAACGTCTGTACGAAGAAATCAAGCCGCTATGCGGCGCCTCGCCCCTCGAAGTCCGGCGAGCCGTCCGCGCCGCGCTCGCCGAACGCGACCGTTACAAAGGCGACATTCGCATGGCCGCCGAAGCCGCCCTCGACGATATGCGCGCACACCACTCGCGCGGCATCGTCCTGGCCGGACGGCCTTACCACATCGATCCCGAAATTCACCACGGCATCCCCGACATGATCGCCTCGATGGGCATTGCCGTCCTCACCGAAGATTCCGTCGCCCACCTCGGCGATACCGGAGAACGTCTCCGCGTCGTCGACCAATGGGCTTATCACTCCAGACTCTATTGCGCCGCACGCTTCGTCGCCTCTCAGCCAGACCTCGAACTCGTTCAGCTCAACAGCTTCGGCTGCGGCCTCGACGCCGTCACCACCGACCAGGTCATGGAAATCCTCCAGGCAAAAGGCCGGATCTACACGGCCCTCAAAATCGACGAAGGCAGCAACATCGGAGCCGCCCGTATCCGTCTCAGAAGCCTTATCGCCGCCCTCGACGAACGCAAACGCCTCGGCTACATCGCCCATACACGCGAAGCCTGCCCAAGACCGAGGACGTTCACCCAAAACATGCGCCAGAACTACACCATCCTGGCCCCCCAGATGAGCCCCATCCACTTCAGACTCCTCGCCAAAGCCTTCCACGAGGCGGGATACAACCTCGTCATTCTTCCACGGGGCGATCAGGCCGTCGTCGACGAGGGACTCAAATACGTCAACAACGACGCATGTTTCCCCACCATCCTCACCACCGGACAAATCGTTCACGCACTCAAATTTGGAGGCTACGACACCCAAAAAACCGCCGTCTTCATCACACAGACCGGCGGCGGATGCCGGGCCACAAACTACGTCGCGTTCATCCGAAAAGCCCTGCGCGAAGCCGGGTTCCCACACGTTCCCGTCGTCGCGCTCTCCGCACAGGGATACGAAAAACACCCGGGGTTCCAATGGAGCGCTGGCCTTCTCCACCGGGGCTTTCAGGGACTCATCTACGGCGATTTGCTCATGCGATGCCTCTACCGCACGCGTCCCTACGAAAGCACACCAGGATCGGCCAACGCCCTTTATGAACTCTGGAACGCGCGTTGCCTCGAAGCCCTTACCACCGCATCGTTCGACCAATACCGCGAGAATTGTCGCCACATCGTCGAGGACTTCGACCGGCTTCCCATCACCCCGCGACGAAAACCACGCGTCGGCATCGTCGGCGAAATCCTCGTCAAATTCCACCCCGACGCCAACCACAACCTCGTCGAACTCCTCGAAGCCGAAGGCGCCGAAGCCGTGTGCCCCGACATCCTCGGATTCTTCCTCTACACCCTCCATGACGCCGATTTCGGATACACCAAACTCGGCACCTCCCTCACCTCCATGGCCATCTCCAAAACCATCACAAAAATCATCGAGTTCTATCAAAAACCTGCCGTGCAGGCACTCGCACAAAGCCAGAGGTTTGAAGCGCCCCATTCCATCGAGACGCTCGCCAAAATGACCACCCCCATCCTGCAAATCGGCAACACATGCGGCGAAGGATGGTTCCTCACCGCAGAAATGCTCGAACTCATCGAGTCGGGCGTCGACAACATCCTCTGCCTACAGCCTTTCGCCTGCCTCCCCAATCACGTCACCGGAAAAGGCATGATTAAAAAAATACGCGAACTCCACCCGGAGGCAAACATCGCCCCCATCGACTACGATCCAGGCGCAAGCGAGGTCAATCAGCTCAATCGAATCAAACTGATGCTCTCCGTGGCATTCAAAAAAATACATGCCCAGACCGAGATCATCCCGTTCGACGAAGATGTCATCGTCGCCGGGTAAAAGGTTTTTTGTGGGGGGCCTTGGCCCCCCACACCCCCGAAATGCGAATGCGCTCACGCGGCTTTGCCGCGCGGGCGCATTCGCATTTCATGAGGAGATGAAACCAAGCGTGTCGTGTCGGTAAAACGATTGGAAAGATGTGGGCTTTAGACCTGGCTTGTCTATGCCCAAAAGCGTATGATAACATCAAACGTGCTGGGGCGTTTTAACCCCTGACACGGTGACTCCAGCTGAACAAGATGTTTTATATCGTATTCGGAGGTTCCAGATGAGAATAGGTAAAAGAAGACGAAGACCCGCTACTTTGCTAGACATAATCATAGTTACCGCTTCTTGTTTATTATTCATTATCGCAATTTTATATATAAATATCAATGTCTACCAAAAACCGTTCACAGAATGCTTGGACGATATCATAATCTGTTTAATTGTGGCAGGTGCTCTTCTCATCAGCTTATCCTTAGAAGTTATTCATAACAGAGAGAAGAAAAAAAACGCCGAAATAAAAGCCAAAGCGGAACGTGCGATCGACCCGAGATTGGAACTTGAGATTTATGCTTTAGAAAATGAGATCGTTGAAAAAGAAAACGCTCAAATCCAATACAAAGCGGAATACGGATATGCAAATGAAACCCTAGATGCAGAACTTCGCGAAAAAAAAGAAGCCTTGCAACGCCTTCGGAATAAAAAAGCCATCGAAATGGTCAATGCAGAAAATGCCACAAGCTATCGCATGGCAATAGAAAAAGACGCCCCCATCGACGAAATCGATGCCTTGGTGAACCGGGTAAGAAATTCATCCGACTTGGATACGGAGCCCCCCGAAGAGGACTCAGACGGGCAATCTTATATCGAGACTCCGTCTCAAGCACAATATGGCATCCACGCCACAAAACCCAAAAACGACTTCAGATTGTTGTAAAAACGCCATGACGCTTTCCATGAATACATGATAAAATCGATCGGTTGCGTGCGAATACGATGTCGACGGGACTTTGTGTGCGCGCGTGAAAAGAACGTCAGGCTTTGCATAGAAATGGAGGTAAATCCATGAGCAGAAGGAATTATGGGCGTTCAAACCATACCTACGAAATCAATTTCCACAAAATGTCCCCCAAGAAAACGTACACCGTATTGTCGGTGGGCTTTTTTATCGTTTTTCTTCTCCTTCCATTTGACGTGAGTGCAAGCTGCATTGCGCTCGCCGTTTATCTCGTCATCATGGGACTGGTGTTTTTGACGCACAAGGTCGGATACGCACTGGAAGAGGAAGCAAAAAATATCGATCGGGGATACGTCGATTATGTGGCTGAATACGAAAAATTGCATTCGTCCGAAAAAGGATCCTCTGACATACTCCATGATGACAACCCAAACGGTCAACGGTGAACATCCAGACGCATGACGCGCAACACATGAGGTTTGCAAAATGCGCATAAGGTAGGCAAACTGCCACACAGGCCACGTTTTGGGCCGTCTGTGCTGAACGACAACAGGGAGGAACGAACGATGAAACCTTGGAATCACACAAAAAAATCGATTTTATGCGGTCTGGCTTGCATGATGGCGAGCTGTTCCCTCGAACATGCCGTCGAGACGAACGCGTGCCCCAATGTTCAAATCGTGGATATCGGACAAGGTCAGTACGCATACAAAATCGGCGAAGAAGTGTATTGCGGTGCCTATAACGACGTGATCGATTCCTACAACGACGCATTCGATGAAAACAGAAAGCCATGTGAAACCCTTTCCAGTGACGTCAAAAAACAGTTCGATAATAACGTGTGTATTGGGAGTGATGTGCAATGTGGCGTGGCACCTATGATACCGGAGTCTAGAACCGATGCAGTGGAAATGTGCAGTTCGTGTGAAAAAGAGGGGGAGGTTCGATGTGCCGATGACAATAATACTTCCTTTTTTTGTGTCGATCTTACCAAAAATGCAAATCACTGCGGACAATGTGGAAAGGAATGCAATGCTGGATATACTTGCCAGAATGGTCAATGTGAAGAAACAGAAACGATCTGTAAATCCCCCAACAAAATTTGTGACAATGAATGCGTGTCAACATTCGACAATGCAAAACATTGTGGAGAATGTAACACCCCGTGTAATGATGGTGAATATTGTATGAATAGCACATGCCGCAAACCAGAAACATGTGCGCTTCCAATGACCATATGTGAAGATAAAGAGACAAACAGCGTTCGTTGTGTGGATGTCCAGAACGATACCCTTCACTGCGGCACTTGTAATCACGCATGTCCGGATGACTTTGAATGTCATGAGGGCAAATGCACGGCAAAACCGTGTGAAGATGACGCCCCCGTGTGTTTTAAACACATCCATGGCGACGACGTCAGCTGGGTAGATGAAAATGCTTATACCGACGGTGATGTGCGGATGTGCATGAAACGATGCACGATCGAGGAGTGTTATGACGGCTGGTGTGGATTTGAAAGTTGCCAGAACCACGGGGAAATATGCCCGGACCGGAAACGCATGAAATGCGACTTGACGTCAAATCAATGCGTCTGTGAGGCGGGAACCTATCGGCATGACAGCAAATGCCTCGATCCCAACGAGAACGCCTCGTGCGGCGCCAGCGCAGATTCACCGGGCGTGGTGTGTATAGAACACTCCAAATGCAACGGTGAAAAATGTGTGTGTGAAGCCGGATATACCCTGTGCACCTATTCCGATGCCGAAGGCAATGACTTTGAAAAATGCATGGATTTTAACGCCTCACACATGACCTCGTGTACGTCGTGCAAAACAAACTACTATGTCGAAGACGGAAAAACCCATGCCGACGGCTGCACGGTCAATTATGACGACGACATCGAGAATTGCGGAGAAAAAGGACACCAGTGCCCTGAGGCAAACGCAGACCAGAATGTCAAAAGTGTACAATGCAAGGCCGGAAAGTGCATCGTCAAGACGTGCTCGGAACACTATGCCGATTGTAATGGAATAATCACCGATGGATGCGAAGCCTCACTGGATTCAAATGAAAATTGCGGCGGTTGTGGTGTGAAATGTGGTTTTATTGAAAGTAACGATATGTTTTTTGATACGGATTGTAAGAATTCTGCGTTTTCATCGAGAGATGATAATTTTAACAATTATGTTGGAGAATATAAATCTGAACTGAACTATTGTTGTGCGACGGGAGATTTTGACATTTTAATATCACCAGGACGACCTGTGGATGTGGAGTGTTGTCCGGGAATGCGGTTGTATGAATACGATGAAAGCATGTGTGGAGAAAGGGAGACGCATGGAAAGGATTTATATATGTGTGGAGAAGGAGATATGGGATCCTGTTGGAATTAAATCTTGTTTAGAGGTGAAATAGAAAGAAAAAAGCGGCGCGTATCCGCAGGATAGCGCCGCGCGCGGGGCGTATCGGGCGAAGGCCGATAGCCCGCGCCCCCAAGACACACAGAATCACCAGACGAACTGGGCCATGAGCATGGCAAAATCGTTGTCAAATCCGACGTTGGCCTCCACATTGACGGTGTAGTCAAAGCGGACGGAGACGGGATAGTTTTCGACAAAATAGGCGACGGAGACCGTGTGCTGATCGACGCCATTGTCGGTGTCGGGGACGATGAGCGCGTAGCGATAGCCGAACTGGAAACGAAAATACTCGAAGGGAAGCATGTACGAAATCTGGGCGACGATGCCGTAGGCGGATTCGTCATCCGGGACCGAGGATATGCCGGCGATGTCGCTGTGTTCGTTCTCCTCGTTGGAAATTTTGTTCCAGAAGGCTTCGACATCGATGTGAAGTCCGCTGTAGTTGGCGTGGAGTTCGCCGGTGATGGTGGTGATGTTCTGATAATATGAATAATTTGCCAGGACATCCGACACGCCCCCGACAATGGTTGCGGAGGACGGGAATTTGAATTTGCCGTGACGGTAGGCTGCGCTGACGCCGATGGAGAAGAAATGTCCAGGTTTGATGCCGTCGTAGAGGGCGTTCATGAGGGCGAGTTCGAGATGGGCATAAAGGGCGGCACGCGTGTCGATGGGGCCGGTTTCGGTGCCCGAACCGCTGGTGACGGCGGCGGCATAGCGGAAACCGACGGATCCGAAGTCGAGGAGGTCGGAGTCGAACTGGATGCCGAGTTCGCGTGCAGGCGAGATGCCACGGAGGGATATGGACTCGGGGTCTTCCTCGGTTTTTTCGATGGGAACGGTCATGCCGGTGGAGACGACGGAGCGCTCTATGAAGTCCGATTTGGTTTCGGAAGTGAGGTTTTCAAAATCGATGGGGGGCTTGAACTGTCCGGCGCGGATTTGAAAGGCGGGCACGATGTCGAAGTCCATGTAGGCGTCCTTGAGCTGGATGGCGCCGTCGGTGGATCCGTTGATGGTGTCGATGCCGCCTGCACCGTCGAGGCTGATGCGCGCGGACACGATGTCGCGGTAGCTGACGTCAAAATTGAGCCGCGCGTTGAGGTTGGCAAACCCGATGTAGTCGGATGGGCCGGGTTCCGAGCCAAACTGGATGTCGTCGGAGCTGTGAGAGATGTTTCCGACGGTCAGGACGGTCCGGGCAAAACCGCCGAACGTCATGCGCCAGTTTCCGGATTCGAGGGATATGGGGGCGTTTTCGTGCCCGGGCGATTGGGCCATGGCGGGGGTTGCGGTGAGGACGGCAAGCGCCGCAAGACTCGCGAGGGAATGCAGTTTCATGTTTTTTCTTCCTTGGTAGGGACTTTTTGTTTGGGGCGGGCGACAAAATACAGGCTGAGGCCCGCGATGATGGTCGCCGAACCCGCAAGCGCCACGATCGGCGTCTGAACAAAGGTAAAGACGATCATCCATAACGAAAGGGCGATAAACAGGATGGGCGTGACGGGATAGCCCCAGCAGCGGTACGGACGCGGGGCGTCCGGGGATTTGCGCCGCATGACGAACACCCCGCACACGGTAAGCGCGGCGCTGACCGAAAGCGTGAACCCCATGTAGGTGATGAGCTGGTCAAAACGCGCGGTGAGAAGCATCGCTATCGAAATGACGGCCTGCAACGCAATCGCCATAAACGGTCCGGACTCGCCTTTCCGCCGCACGAGAATCCGAAACATCGGGTAGTCGTCACCAATGCTCTGGTAAATGCGCGGGCCGGCCATGATCATCGCCGACAGGGAACTCACCAGCAGGAGCGCAATGACGGCGGCAAAAATGCGCCCAATGTGATCGCCAAACAGCGACGTGGCCGCCACGGCGCCGATTTCGATCGACCCCGTCAGCCGATCCACAGGGGCGGACATGAGGAACACAGCGTTGAGTCCGAGATAAATCAGGGTGACAAGGCCGGTGCCAAGCGCCAGGGCTACGGGCAGGGACTTCGTCGGATTTTTGATCTCGCCGGCGATATAGGCCGAGCCGTTCCAGCCGGTGTAGGCGTAAGTGACGTAAATGAGCCCGACGGCAAACCCGGGCGAAAGCATCGTCGTCCACGTTTCGACGGGCGTTTCGGACGTGAGACGCGAAAAATCCCCCAGGGCAAATCCGCCCAAAATAAAGCCCCCGACCAGCAACAGCTTGATGACGGTAAAGA
This sequence comes from uncultured Myxococcales bacterium, assembly GCA_945875805.1. GTDB lineage: Bacteria > Myxococcota_A > Bradymonadia > UBA4248 > UBA4248 > UBA4248. The sequence goes on from CAMCLY010000004.1 coordinate 18,930, forward strand.
TGTTCTGCACCGCAGTCCCCAGCGTCACGCGCACCGCATGCACAGCCGAGAGCGCGACGATGATGGCAAGGGCCGCCCAAAACTGACTCAACCCCGGGCAGAACACCGACGCATACACACCAAACGCCATGGCCGCCGAGGCAATGGGCGCCGAAAACCCGACGATAAGCGAAACCCATCCCGCGACGAAGCCGACCGCCGGATGAAAAACTTTGGACAAAATCTGGTACTCTCCGCCATTTTTGGGATTCATGGCGACCAGTTCTGCATACGAAAGTGCCCCAAAAAACGCGACAACCCCGCCGATGAGCCACCCCCAGAGCACGGCCGAGGCCGAGGGCGTCGTTTCGAGGAGAATCCCCGTGGTGGTAAAAACCCCCGTGCCCACCATGCTGGCGACGACGATCATCGTGGCCGAAAATGCGCCCATGACGCGTTTCGGCTGCCCGCCGGTTTGCGCGTCGGCGTTCAGTCCTGCGTTCTGCGCCTCACTGCGATTGATTTCCACACATCACCTCTTGTCTCAGTTCAAACGTCCTCAAAATCCGCGGCGTTCTAATCGCAAAATCCCCGGCGTTCAAGAATTTGCCCTTATGCCGCCCTTCTTTTGTCAAAAGACTGTTTCTTTTTTGTGTGTGGTGGGGGGAAGCGTCCCCCCAACGTCGCTATTTCGGCTTCGCCTCAATACGCGCCGCCCCCCTCAGTCCCGCCACGTCATGGTGCGTTCGGATACGCTTGGAAGAAATGTGTTTTTGTATTTGCGGCCAGCGCGAATAAGTAAATAATGGCGCGCCATTAAGCGTTCTGGGCGCGCGGATCGTTGCGACCTCTTTGTGCAGGTGTGTGGTGCGCGGCACTCAGAGTCGTATCACCTTGATTTGGAGACAGACCGATGATTTTAGACAACCAGATGAGTTCCGCGTTATGCAGCGCCCTTCGTGACGGTCAGAGCATCGCGTCCGGCAACGGACAGGCTCAGGTGGAAATCGAGCATGTCCTGCTGGGCGTACTCGCCCAGGAAGGCAACGTGGTGGCGTTGCTGCGCGACATCAATGTGGACGTGAACTACGTCATTCGACGCCTTGAGCGCGAAAGTTCCATGCTTCCGCGGGCACTCAAGGAGGGACAGGCGGCGCTCGGGGCGCGTCTGGAACAGGCGCTTCAGTTCGGGTTTGAACAGGCGGTGTCGGCCGGACGGACGTATGCCGAGACGCTCGATTTTGTGTCGGGAATCTGCCGCATGCCGTCGGGCAATGCCGCGGTGATGCTGCGTTCGATGAATCTTTCGGTCCTGAGCATTCAGGGGGCGGCAACGCGTCTCAACCTGGCCCGCGAAACGGTCAACACGTCGCCGTCGCCGTTTTCGGCGCCCGTGGCGCTCAGTGCGTCGGCACAGGAATCCCCCTATGGCGCGTTCAGCACGCCGTTTGGCCGCCCCGAAACGCCCAAATCCTTTGATGGCACGGCCGTACAGCCCCGGCCTCAGGTGGTCGGCGGTGTCTGGACGCCACTGCCCACCCAGCTCGTCAACGTGCAACAAATGACGGTCGACTGGACACTCATGGCGACGCAGGGCAAACTCCGTCCGTGTCTCGAACGCGACAACGAAATTCGCCGCCTGATCCAAATCCTGATGCGCAAGACCAAAAATAACCCCGTGCTCATCGGCGAAAATGGCATCGGCAAATCGACCATCGTCATGGGACTTGCCCAGCGCATTGTGCGCGGCGACGTACCCGACCGTTTCAAGGGAACCTCGCTCCTCAAGCTCGACTCCTCGACCGTTCTGGGTGGCGCCAAATACAAGAGTGCCCTCGAAGAATCGTTCAAAAAACTCGCCCAGGAAATCGCCAGCGTCAACGGACGCGTCATTTTGTATATCCCGGATCTGTTCTCGTTTGACATGGTGTCGAGCGATCTGGTGGGAATCCTCGAACCGCGGCTTTTGCGCGGGGAACTCCTCGTGCTGACGACATCCAACGCGCGCGATCAGCAGAAGATTTTTGACGAAAAACCCAACTGCAGCCGCCTCTTCCACACGCTGACGATCGAAGAACCGACGGCGGAACAGGCGATCTCAATGTTGCGCGGCATCAAGCAGATCTACGAAGTCCATCACGGGATTCCCATTTCGGACGAGGCCGTAGTGGCGGCGGTCAACCAGTCACGGCGTTATCTGACGACGCGGCATCTGCCCGACAAGGCGATCGATCTTCTCGACGAATCGGCCGGACGCGTGCGCATGGAACTCGACGCCGTCCCCGAAGCGGGGGAGAAAATCACCGCGCGCATGAACGAAATCCGCCTGTCCCTGTCGACAGTCCAGTCCGCCGGCGAGCGCGACGCGCTCGAAGCCGAGTTGCGCCAGAAAAGCGAGGAATTCGAGCTGTTCAAACGTCAGTGGAAGGCCGAAAAAGACGCCATTGCCGAAATCACGTCGATCAAATCGGCGATCGAACGTGCCCACGAGGAGATGGAGCAGTGCCGCCAGCGCAACGACGTGCAGGGAGAACAGAACATCCGCTACGGCAAGCTGCTCGACTTGCAATCAAACCTCAAGACGCTCGAAACGCGTCTCAACAGCAAGCCGCGTCTCGTCAAATCGTCGGTCGGGCCCAACGAAATCGCCGACACCGTGGCGACATGGACCGGCATTCCCGTCTCCAAAATGATGGAAGACGAGGTCAAAAAAATCCTCGCCATCGAGGAAAACCTCACCGGACGCGTTATCGGGCAGGATCAGGCGGTCAAGGCGATTGCGTCGGCCGTACGGCGTTCTCGCACGGGACTTCAGGATCCGAACCGCCCCATCGGCAGTTTTATCTTCCTGGGCCCCTCCGGCGTCGGCAAGACCGAACTCGCCAAATCCCTCGCGGCATTCCTGTTTGACGACGAACAGGCCATCGTCCGCCTGGACATGAGCGAGTACATGGAAAAACATGCCGCATCCAAACTCATCGGCGCGCCTCCGGGGTATGTCGGGCACGAAGACGGCGGCGTGCTGACCAATGCCGTCCTCGAAAAACCGTATTCCGTCGTCCTGTTTGACGAAGTAGAAAAGGCACACCCGGATATCTTCAACACGTTGCTGCAGCTGCTCGACGACGGCCGTCTGACCGATTCCAAAGGCCAGGTCGTCGATTTCAAAAACACCATCATCATCATGACGAGCAATCTCGGCGCAAAATACATCCTGGAATACATCCGGACCGACCCGGAAATGATGAAGACCAAAGTCATGGAAGCCCTCGAAGGACATTTCCGGCCGGAATTCCTCGGACGTATCGACGGGAAGATCATTTTCAACGCGCTGACCAAAGAAGATATCCGCAAGATCCTCGGCTTGCAGATGAAACGCATCCACAAGTTGCTGGCGGGACGCGGACTCAAGCTCGAACTCGACGGGGCGGCCGAAGATTTTCTCGTCGAACAGGGATATCAGCCGGAATTTGGCGCCCGCCCCATCAAAAAGGCGATCATCGATTTCATCCAGGAACCGCTCTCCACGCTGCTCCTGACCGAAAACTATCCCGAAGGGACGACGATCACGGCGACGGCCCACGAGGGGGCCGAAGCGCTTGAGTTCGGCAGAAAATAGGACAACAGGACGTCAACCCCGCCATGGACGGAGAAGGCCCCCCGTCCCGGGGGCTCCCTTCTCCGCTTTTTTGGTGCACGCATGAAGTTGGGGTACACTGGTAAAAAGTGACGTGGGTGCGTACCGGAAGGGATGAAATGCGGGCCGAGGGGGGCGGCGCGTATTTGCCCAAAGGGCAAATAGCGACGTGGGGGGACACTTCCCCCCCACACAAAAAAACGATCAGAGTTTCTCGAGGCGTCGTGGTCAACACCGACGCAATTTGAGGGTGAGGACGCCGTGAATCGAGGGGTCAAGTTAGTCTTATGGGCGGCGTGCTGTCTGGGCTTTGCCGCGACGGGATATGGCCAGGAAACGCTGGAATGCCAGACGGACGGACAATGGACGGTCGGGCCGGTGATTTCGGGAGCGGTGTGTCGGGCGGCGAGTTCGTCGGACCTTTACCGCATCGATTTTGCGCGCCAGACGGGGGCGTTTGCGCCACATGTCCCCGGTGCCGGCGAGTTGCGTTTCCTTCAGGGAACGGACGGGGTGCTGTTTTATGCCGATGATCGTTCGATATATGCGCTGGATAGTGAACACTATCGCGTCATCTGGCACCAATCATGGGATAACATTCGGATTTTGCCCAAAGATCCGTTTGATGCGCAACATCTGGCGTTCCTCTCGGGGCCGGAGAGTGACCTCCGGTTTCACGTCATTCGGACAGATGCGGGGCAAATCCTCGAAGACGTGTCGACACCGGTCGAGGAAACGCCCGTCCGGGTGGAGTGGTTTGAGAACCGGCTGGTCGTGTTTTTGTCCGGGCAGATGCTGATTTGGGAACGCCCTCAGGCGCAAGGCGAGGACGCCGTCTGGGCGTATCCCGACGTCGTGTTTTTTGACACGGCGGTGGACGCTTCGACGATATCGGTGGATGCCTCCGGGGTGATGGTCTTTGACACGGCCGGGCGTCGGCTCTCGTATTATCGGTTTGAACTCGGGAGCTGGACGCGCGCCGCGATCAACGCGACGGCGACGATCCGGGGCATCGGGGCGAGCGACAAACATGCCATGGGGGTCACGAGCGACGCCAGCACGGTGCGCATTGTCGCGCGGATGGGCGCGTTCTTACAAAACCGTTTTGAAGCGAAATACTGGAAGCTGTCGCAGGATCCGCGGCACATTCTGGTGACGGGGCAGGAGGATCTCGTGGCGCTGGACGGAGGGACGGACAACCGGGCGCTCATCATCGACACGACCGAAATGACGTGGAAACGCGTGGCCCTCATTGACTATCCCGCCCCGGGGGCGATTGCCGAGCTCTCTCTCAACGCGCTGACGACGTTGCACGACGACGGCGAATCGGCCCTCATCGTATGGAATGCACGGACCGGCGAAAAAGTCGTCGAACTCGCGCGAAACCGCGTCGAGACACTCGGGATGGGCCCGATCGAACGCGTCGAGACGATCCGCGAAAACCCGAGGTTTAAAATCCTCTACGGTCAAAACGGGCAATTCGCCCTGTTCGATCAGACGACGCAGGGATTGTCCGCCGCCGTCGCGGGGAAATGGTCGCCGTGGTCGACGCGTCCGGAAAACCTGCGTCTCGTGGGCGACCGCATCGTGTTGTCCGCCGAAGGCCACCCCTCCACGTGGCAAGTGTATGGCGGCCAGGCCGGGGAAGCCGGCCAGATACCCATACAGACGCTGTCACCGGCCGGATACTGCCCCGAACAGTTTGAAGAACTCCAGAGCCCGCGGGAAAAGTGGTACGGCTACTGTATCGCCGAGGACGACTGTTTCGTGCCCGGCATGGCCGAGGTCGAGCTCAAACGGGCCGTCCCGGACGTCGAGGTCCTGCCCGCCGTGTCTCACAAGCCCACCTGGGTTTCGTGGGGCATTGCCCTGCTCTCCCTGTTTGCGATGATCGGCGTCATGCTGTGGAGACGCGGCGTCGGACGCAAATCCCTCCTCGAGTCGGAACTGGCATCGTGCGACCAAATGACCTCGTGCGATATCTACGACAGCCAGCACCGGCGGTTTATCGAGGATCGCGACGTGAAGTATTTCCTTTCGCCGACGTTTTTTTCGACCCCCGCCTTTCGCCTGACCCTGAGCTTTCTGCTTGCACTCGGCGTTGGCATCTTCCTCTCGCTGGCCTATTTTTATGACGATTCGCTGGTGACATTTCTGTCCTGGGTCGTCGTGCTCGGACTTCCCGTCATGGCCGCCACCTGGATCGCCCTCTCGTGGACGTACTGGGATCGGTACTTCCTCCTGCGTTTTGGCTGTTTTACCGAAGGAAAATGGCAGCACTGCGCCCAAAAAAATCAGTCGATAGCGTATTCCCCCACCTCTGGACAGTCGTTTGAACTGACGCGGAATCAGTGGCGCCGGGTCGATCTCGTCCCCCTCGTCGTGTTTGACCCGGCCAATCCGAGGTTTGCCATTCAGTACACGGGCGTGTGCAGCCACACCATTCTCCCCGCCACGGGCAAAATCGCCGACAAACCGACCCCCGCGCGTCCTTGTGACCTCCGTAGCCTGGCGGGCGTGATCGCGTTGCTCGTGGTCATGATCTGCTCCACCCAGTGGCTTTTCCGCCATGCCTACCCCGATCCCATGAGCGCCTGGACGCTCAATACGATAGCCACCCAGCACGAGGGCGGGGCGTTCACCCTGGCCTGCCTTGAGCGTTGCGGCGAAAACAAGACGTGCCACGAACAGTGCCACCGACGCCAACTCGCCAACATCCTGAACGATGCAGGCGTGGAGGTCGAAAACCGTCTGGCAACCACCCCCGCGCAATTTCTGCAGGCCCACCGCGACAATGTGTCGCAGGCACGCGCCATTCTCCAGTCCCCCGACATGTCATGCCGTGCCAAAACCGCCGAACTCCTGCAAATCCCCCTTTGGCCCGAGCCCTTGCGCCACGCTTTCCAAACCGTCTATGCCGACCAAGCCACCTTCGATGCGGCCCACCTGAGCGACATCCGACGCGGACTCGACGAGGACCGGCGCTGGTTTGAACAACTGTGCAATACGACCTGCGCCTCCCATTCCGAACAATGCCCCGAACCGCCCCAGTGCCAGGGCAACAGCGTCGAACTCCGATCCGTCGTCTGCGCCTTCCAGAACGCGCTCTGACGAAATGTTTCCCGCATGATGGGGCGCCGCTATGGCCTCTGGCCATACGCGGCCCCGGCGCGCTATCGGACTCGCCGATACGCGCGCCTTTTTGTATGGGGACAGTCTGTATCCGTGTACAGGCAAAAAATACAACCCCAAAGATTGAAAAAAAAAGAAAAATAAGATACAGTTGTAAAAGTAATGTTTTAAACTCATGGAGGATTCAAATGGGATTTCAAGCGGAAACAAAAAAAGCAGACAAAACTCAGGATAATGCCAAAAAAAACGAAGCCCAGGGCGTTTCGGCAAAGATGAGTGCTTCGGAAACGTCCAAGGATTCGCAAGAAGAAAAACTCGGAAACGGCACGTTTAACGAAAAAATCAAGATGCTCTTGAAGGTATGCACAGGGGCGCGCATCACCTCCTTTATGTTGCTCAACGTGGGAATCAGACTCGCAGGATCTATTGCCCTGTCCACCGCAAGTGCAAAAATCAGGGAGCTGTTTGCCAATGCAGGCGGCGAAGATCTCGTTGAGGTGGCCCAAGACAAGGAAACCATGACACTCCTGATGCGTTCCCTCATCGACAAGTCGTTGCGCCATTCGTGTCTGGACAAGCTGTATATGCATGTCAATGATCAAGCCTTGTTATGTGATATGATTCACAAGCGCTTTGGCGTCCCTGTCGAAGTCGCGCGCGCCAATCAGGAAAGCCAGAACTTTATCAACCGCTTTCTTGCAGATAACCATCTCTCTGAAATGAACTGGACTGTCGTGGGACTGCAACATGTCTACCGCACGTATCTCGTCCTGCCTCAGGCAGACTTGGATCTCATCAAGTGCCTGTTTACCTATGATCTGAATGGAAGCGGGGGCGCCGCCTGGGGTTCGCGCGGAAATTATTATGTCAATTATAAGGCAGGCAATGAATCAGAAACCGAATCCTGGCAACATATTGAACGAGATGCAGAACAGAAATATGGAACGGCAGATTCTCGAGAAGGCTTGGTTTTGCTGGACATGACTGTGGCACACGAACTGGGCCATATCGTCGATGCACAGGCGCCCGGGAAACCCTATTCCGATCGCTTCGATGGAAGCGGAAATCCCATGTCCAACAGTTTTATGGAAATTTCCGGATGGAAACGGCACCCTAAATCCGATGCCAAGCAACTCGCAAAGGACATCCGCGGATATGTCAGCAATCCCATCCCGACAGCCATCACAGGCGAGAAGGCAAAACTCGCAGATGAAGTCATCATGGTCGGTGCCGAAGCCCTTTTGTCCGGAATTGACGGGGTGCGCCAGCTGGTGGCAAAAGAAGCGAATCAAAATACGGCATTTGAGAATTTATACAGAGTCCCAGGATTTCAGGCCATGACACAGAAATTTGTGGATGAAGGCCTGGCTACTGTCAATCCTGACGGGTCGTATTCTCTGACACCAGAAAATGAACAATTTTGGACCACTGTGATGACCTCAAATCTCCTCACGCATATTTGTCGCGGATTTGCCGAACATTCGCCGTGGTATTATGGCGAACTGTTTCCAGAACTGCCCACACGCCAAATCCACGAAAGTTACAGCTGGTCGCCGTATTGGTATTCTTTCAGCAACAATGCATGGGCAGATGGAAAAATTAGCAAATATCAATATCGGGATCCCGGAGAAGAATTTGCTGAAATGTATGCCTCATACTTTGTCTCCGGAAATGGCGCTCAAATGCCCAAAAAACACAAGGCGTGGTTCGAGGCCAATGATCTGCACAAACTCGATAGAAAAGGTCAGCCGAAAGGAGACAGGAGCTCAGGAAAGACAAATAAGAACAAAAAGGGATAAGACATTCCTGTGTCTCTGACTGTATATAGGAATAATACGAAACGCTATGCCCGTCATGGCGTTTCTTTTTTTGACCTTCACCCATATGAGATGAAAGACAATGTTTCGCCTTATATCCCTTTCGAGTTTTGTATTTTTCTGTGTCCTATGCACCGGCGTTTGTTTGATGTCATGCCGCTCCAACACATCCCTTGAACCATCCGGTACAGGCTTAAATACAGAAATATCCTCGGTCGTTCATGCGCATCCCGAAAACGCCGACACTAATCCAGAGACAACTTCAGAGGCAAAAGCCGATAAAGAAAATATGAACTTACCTGATTTACAAAAATATTTAAATGGGCTCAATGACTCAACTCCAGAGGATGCCTGGTTACACTCGGCTTTACAAGCATGGGTACTCGAACAATATAAAAGAGAAGACTTCGTGGTGAGAAGTGCCGGCACAGAGGATTGGGCTCGCCTCACTCTTTTGAATACGCCAAAACAGTCTGCCGAACTTCGGGATGCTCCCCCCATGCAGAACTCGACGGTGTTGGTTCATGTGCCCACCAAAACACCTGTTTCTAGAGGTGACTGGGACACCGCCAAACCCTTGTTTGTCATGCTCGCGACACAAGCCTTGGCGGCGTCTGACGATCTTCGTCCTCAAATCCTCAAGCAAATGACCATCAATGCAAGTGTCGTCGAATTGGGCGAGAACCGCGTGTTCGTCAAACAAACTCAGGGCTTTATGGGTATGGGAATGGGAGCCCCACGCCAGGAGCCAGGGGAACTGAGTTCGATTGAAGCCGATGAACATGGTTGGAAATTTACATTCTTCCTCAAACTGGACAACGGCATGTCGGCTCCGGAAGCTCAAGAAATGATCCTTACATTTTCGGATGATCACTTCGAATGTAAGACCATACGCCGTATGAGTGCATATCAGTTTGAACAAAATGGCTATACCTTTGACAAATAATTCCGTGATTTCATCTCGATTTTGAACTTTCCAGATCTTTTTGACGGAGGAATTATGCAAAGAATTTTTTTTAATTATCATAGTCGTTTCCTGTCTGGCGGCGGCCACGGCTTGCCAATCCCCAAAAACATTGCCGCCACCAATTCAGGTTATAGACACTCAAACCTCGATGATTCAAAATGGAACACCTGACATGAATACGAATCACAAGGATGCGCTTCAAGAACGCTTAATGTCTATTGCCAATTCGGTACACAAAGACAGTGCATTCACCTTTACCACCGCTGGAATGGATGACTGGTATCGACTGTCTTTTGTGTTTCACGCTCCAGAAAGTGTGATGGATGCTCCCCCTATGACAGAGTCTGTGGTCCTTGCTCATCTTTCTACAAACACCATAATTGAAGCATCAGGCATCGAACAGGCGAAAACACTTTTTGATGGGATGGCTCGTCAGGCACTCAAATCCGCGTCTCCCGAATTGTCGCATTGTGTTTATAGAGGTTAAATCGTTTTAATGATGTGACATTTGAACACATGGTTTTCAAAAAGGGGCTGATGCTATGAGTCATTCAAAGAAGTCTGTGGCACAAACAGAAGCTGAAGAGATGAATCCAATCCACCTTCCCTTCAGGTCTTCGGAGGAACGGCTTGGACTCGAAACAGCCTATATCATTGGCATGATCCTGCGCTACGTTCGACGCTTTCAGGCCAGGCTCTTAAACGACGTCGGGACTCTGGATCCTTCTCATACGAGTTCATTTGAATTGCTCGAATTATCGGGCATAACGACGGATATTCCAGCAAAGACATGGCTTGACACAATTCATGTTCCAGAAATTGACGACCTCTACCGGCGCATTCTTGGTGTGGAGTTCATGCTGGAGCAGAAAATAGAGTCTTCGCTTGAGTCGGGATTAAGTGAATACATGATCCCCGAGAAGATTCAGACGCAATTTCAGCTCGACACGCTCGAAAAGCATCTCCTGTGCGCCATCGCAGCACCGCAGATGAATATGAAAATTGCACGTGCGTACCGTTTTGCCACCGGACTTGATTCGACGATCTTTCCTGCGGGATTTTATGCAGAGTTGCTCAGCTCTCCGGAAGTTTCTGTCAAAGATGTATTGAACTGTCTTTCCCCAAAACGGAATTTGCGGCGATATGGACTTGTCGAAGTCGGACAGCAAACCGATTGGGGCGATAAAACGCCCATTCTTCACGCCCCGCTGCTTGTTCCCAATCGCATTGCCGCATACTTGTTCGATAACCATCACGACGAATTCCCGTCCTTTATGACGCTCAAAAAAGCGCCTTCCCATTCGATCACCCTTTCCGGAGATTTTCGCACCGATCTCATCAAATTGATGCGAAAACCAAAGTTGCGTCTGGGCATCACGGGGGCTATGTGTGATTCTGCGATTGACTTCATTCATCAAAACCTCCCCTCCCCTGTCCTCGAAATCGACATGCCTGCGCTTTTGCAATGCAAAAATCAAAATATAAAAATGGATGATTTGGCTATACAATGGTTCCAAGAAGCCTGTTTGCAAAGCGCCATCCTCATATTCAATTGTAAAAATACAAAGCCTCAGGATTATACAGAAGCCTTTAACAACGCTTTTGGCATGTTGCATGAACATATTCGTGTTTATCCTGGAATCGTCGTGTTTACGGCACAGATCACCACCCCGATGTGGACAGAGGTATTCACTCCATTTACGGAGTTTGTCACGCCCTCACCAAGATGGTCTCAGCAGAATGTTTTTTGGAGAGATGCCTTGCAAGGACGCATTCCTGATGATCGGCTTGAAGAGGTTGTTTCATATATTTCATCAAGCTATTGTCTGTCTCCTTTTGAAATCGAAGAAACCATCCTTTCCACGGTGGCACGTACCGGATGTTCCTTTGCATCGCTTACAGGTCAAATGCTGTCTGATACCCTGTGCGCCTCTAAAGGCCGGGAGCTTGAAGGTCTCGCAGACTATAGAAATACCTCTCTTGGACTGGATGATATTGTCCTCAGCGAGGATGCACGCAAAACGATTGACGAAATACTCAATTATGCAAAGTATTCCGAGACCATATACCAAAACTGGGGTTTTGAACACATGAGTTCGGCCACTGGATTGTGTGCGCTCTTTTACGGACCGCCTGGAACCGGAAAAACACTCACAGCCGGTGTCATTGCCCATGAATTGCGACGTGCCCTGTACGTCGTCGACATTTCCAAAATTGTCGACAAGTATATCGGTGAAACCGAAAAAAGACTCGCCAAAATCTTTGACCATGCCCAACAGAGTCAGGCTATTCTTCTATTTGATGAAGCCGACTCACTTTTTGCCAAACGCACGGGCGTAAAATCTTCCAATGATCGTTATGCCAACCTCGAAGTCAACTATTTATTGCAACGCCTGGAGACGTTTAGAGGCGTTTCTATTCTCACGACAAATCTCGCCACTTCCCTGGATGAAGCGCTTTCAAGACGTATTCAATTTAAACTGTCATTTCCCACACCACAGCCTGAAGAACGTGCACAGCTCTGGAAGTGTTTAATCCCTCGCCATGCGCCTCATGACGATATCGATTTCAAGGTGTTGGGCGAGTATTTTGAAATGAGCGGAGGACATATCAAAAATGCCGTCTTTCGAGCATGCGTGGAGGCAGCCGCCACGCATAGCCATTTGACCACAGACATGCTGTGGAAGGCGGCTGTCCATGAATATCGTGAACTCGGGCGCATCATTCGCGATCAGTCCCAACCGCCTTCCAATGCCTAAGAAATACAGAGAGTCCCCACGCAATCCACACAAAATCGTTACATGGCGTCCTCAAAATCGTTGTTGAGATCGATGTAGAATGGACTCGTTTTGAGGACAATCGACTGAGACATCGAATCGTCGTCGACTTCTTCGGCCTTGCTGCCGACGAACGCGCCGACGAGAGATCCGCTTGATGTATTGAACATGCCTGAATCACTGAACCCGACGCGGAACCAGCTTCGGATCGACTCCAGGCGCTTTTGTACGCTGGCCGTCACTTGGAGCGAAATGCGAATGATGTAGTTGTCCGAAGGCAGATCGGTGAGGGTCAGGGCCTGAATGGCAAAGCGCGACATGGCGATGAGAAAGGCGTTTTCGTCGCGGTATCGCTGCCACGTTTTAGCCCCGCGCCAAAGAATGAGGCAGGGCGACTCGAAGGGATCGAGATAGCAGCGTTGCGAGGCTTCGAGTTTGCTGCGCTGAAGGACTTTGGCGCCGTCCGACGTGAGAAGTTCGATGTAAATCTGAAACGTATTTTCCCAGCCGTTGGTAAGAATGGGACGAACCTTGTTGATAAAATCGGAAATCGACAACGTACAAAAGATACGGCTGTCTTCTTCGACACATCGAACGGTATCCGGTTCGGCATAAACCGTACAGGGTAGAAGCGCGCCGATAAACGCCAGTGTTGCGATACACTTTCTCATCGCCAATCTACCTTGGAATCAGATTGAAAATATGGCCGAGCGTCAGACTGAACAGACCATAGGACGTCTTGACGCGGACGCCGGCGTTGAACGACATGTCGACGGGAAATCTCCCGCGCTCCCCTTCGGGGCGTATACCAAGCATCACGCGCGAGGTGTCTTTGGAGTTGGCCCACGTCGCCCCGACCAGAGCAAAGAGTTCAAACCGGCGCGTCACGGGCTGCCATGCGTAACTCAGGGCGAGGTGGGCTATGTAGTCTTCATATCCAAGCGTGCCGGCCCCTGTGTCAAAGATATCAAACGCTCCGCGTTCGGATGGGTTGAGTTTGCCGATCCGGCTTGGCGCCAATGTATACAAATCGTTGAAGAAAAACTTTTCAAAAAAAGGCGCATCCCCCACTACAGCCCCAAAAAAGGAATTGACGCGCAGAATGTGGGCTTTTTTGCCCAACGGGATGTTGCTCTGATGCATCAATGAAAACCTGAGGTATTTGTAATCTGACGCTTTGGTCTCGGCGGTTCCGGCGACGGTGAAGTGCACCAGGTGTCCGCTGTTGGGCAACTCATGTCCGGGACGTGTATCGTATGAAAAAATAAGCGCGGCATTCAAAAGATTGCTGTGCCCGGAATCCATGAAATCGTCGAGGTAGACGGCATACGTGGATGCCGCGTTTTGCCGCCACAGGCGCATGTAGCCCACGCGCAGAAGCATTCGGAACTTTGAAACGGGCGAATATCCAAGACCGACGGAGGCGCCATGGCGCTCAAACGCCATCTCTCCGAGATGCACGCCGGAGGTACTCAGGAGATCGTTGGACGACGGTGTGCCAAAAATCCCCTCGTGGCTCTGCATGGAATGGATGCCGAGCATGAGCGAAATGGGAATCTGATTGATCGTCGGAATGAGATAGTAGAGAGAGAGGGTGTAATCGTTCGACGAGGTGGCGGCATAATTCATTCTCAATCGGTGAGACGTTCCAAAAGGCGCGAGCCAAGTGACGTCGAGACCGAGCCAGAACGGAGACTTGTCGTCGGTGCCGATATAGTACTGATTGATTTGAAGCGGGGCGCGTTCCTCTACGGACAATTCAATGGCGAGGCTTGAACGGTCACGTCCTGGTTTGAGCTGGACATCGACGGTTTCAAACAGTCCGCATAAAACGAGGCGGATGCGGATTTCCTCGAGTTGTTCCATGGTACGCCGGTCGGACTCGACGACGTGCATGATGTCCAGAATGCGCTCGCGCGAGGTCTGCGCATTGCCGACGATGGAAATGCGTTCGACGGTGTAAACGGGGTTTGGAAGGCGTGGCTCGCCGGATTCTTCGTCATCCGGTGCGGCGTATTCGTCGGAGTCAGGCGCCTCGGGTTGGACGGCATGGGGAAGGACAGGGGCGTCGTCCACGACGTCATCGGGGGTGGCGGCGGGGACGAACAGAGGCCCGCCGTCCAGGACATCGACGATTGGGACGTCCTCGTTCTCCTCGTTCTCATCGAAATTCTGAGCATTCTGAGACATGGACATCCCGGGGTCTCCGGACCCCGTGTCGCGCAAAGGTTGAGCCTGTCCCCATGCGGGCCATAGGGCTAAAATACAAATGAGAAGGGCGAATCGATAATCCATGGATACACACAATACCAAGCGAAAGGCCGGGCGAGTCCTTGGGTAAGGAGGGCTGGTGAAATGTATTTTGATCTAAATCTTTGGAACGTATGGGAGAGTTTGGGTGGAGGTATGGAGGGGGGCGGCGCGTATTTGCCCGCAGGGCAAATAGCGACGTGGGGGGACACTTCCCCCCCCAAAAAAACAAACTATTTATAGAAAACTATCCTACAAAAATATGAAAAGATTTATATCTTTCGATATAATCTTTATAGGACCCCGAAATATCAATAATTCCAATAAATTCGGTACCGCGTCCCGGGCTGATGTTGACGATGAGTTTGTTGAGATTCTCCATGATAAAATAGAATCCCATGCCGGCGCCGCCTTGTTTTTGTTCGATTTGATCTTTGCCCATGGCAAAGCAACGCACGAGGTATCCGCGAATTTTTTCGGGGGTGAGGGAACCGAACCGGTCGTGTACGGAAATGATGAACTGAGTGCCGTCGCTGGCAAACGAGAAGAAACAGGTTTCGTTGGGCTGCAAATCGACGGGAATGGTGCGGGAACGGCGAGCATAGGGGCGGACGCCGTTGGGATAGATGGGCGCATTATAGATGGCGTTCATCAACAGTTCGTCGGCCACGCAGGCGACTGCCGAAATGATGCGTTTGTTGATTCCGATGTTGGCGGCATATTCGGACATCGAGTGCAGGAGGGGATCTTTCTGCAGACTCGACGACACTTCATACGTCGTGGGGGTTGCGCCATAACAAAGATATTTATCGATGCCGAAAATATCATTTCGTATAATTTTGCCCACGGTGATGATGAGTTCTTCGGGCGAGAAATCGTGGGATTTGGCGACGATGTTGCTGGCAAAGGAGAGTCCGAAGATATTGCGCATTTCCTCTCGGTTCCGGCGTTCGGCCAGGAGGAGGATGCGCGTGCGTCCGGAGACCCAGTGAGAGGCGGGGAGCTGTGAGAAGCGCTGGAGGAAATTGTCCATGGCTGCGCGGCCGTTGCCTTCCACGGTCTGGGACTGTTGATCGTAATCGGCGACGAGCAAATCGATGTTCTGGTGCATGATGGTCTGCTCGGCCTCGGCGAGGTCTGTGACGACCTTGACGTTGCATCCGGTGGCGGAGAGGGCTTTGGTCAGTATTTGCTGGTCTTTGGGCGTGGACGCCAACAGGAGGATGGTCGCGGTGTCGGCAAAAAGGGTCGGAACGACTTTCATGACATCACCTTAGAGATTTTTCTCCAGAACCCGGTCGAAGTCCTCGATGGATGGGACGTATCGGATCTGGAAGGGGTTGAGGACGATGCCGCCGGAACGTTCGGACAGCTGGACGGACTGGAATTCGACCTTGACGGCCTCGGGTTCGATGGGCTGATAGTTGAGGGTTGCGCTCTTGCGCGTGTTGGCGACGCGCCGGTATGCGCCGGCATCCTGGGCGTTGTAGGCCGTGGTGCCGGTGACGAACGACGAGGCGCGCACGTCGATGTCGAGAAGGGCGGCGCGTATCTGTTCGGCGTTGGCTCCCGTGACGCGGGCGCTGTTGAGGGCAACGATGGGCAGCGAGACGGCGGGCGAGGTGTAGAGCGTGGTAAAGCCCGAATCGTAACCGTCAAAGACGAGAGAGAGATCGGCTTTGCCGACTTCGACGGCGTTGATGGCCGAGCGGACATCGCGCACCTCGTCGATGGACGAGAAGTATTCCGAAGCCTTGATTTCGTTGCCCAATGCGGAGGCCGTGACAAACGCGGGCGTCAGGGCGGTGTTGGAGACGACGGCCAGGCGTTTGCCGCGGTAGTCATAGAGTTTGTCGCTGTCATTTTTGCGCGCGATAATCTTGAGCGGGCGCGTCGTCTGGCCGCTTGCGCTGAGCATGGCGACCGGGGTGAGCGATCCGCCTTTCTGCGTGAAATAGTCGGCATCGAGAATGGCGACGTCGATGGACGAACGGGCGGCCTCAAAATCGGCGGCCCGGGCAAACGCCTTGCCTTCCCACGCCATGCCCGTCTTGCTGCTCAGCGCTTTGGCCACCTTGCTGATGTAGGCATTGCGCTCGGCCCCGTCCTTAAAATCGAGGTTGGGGGCAAAAAAAGCCACCGTGTTTTGCGCCATGACCGCGCACGGGGCCAGGCATAAAAAAAAGCCAAAAGTGGACGTGAAACCGCGTTTAATGATGCTGTGCATGGCCTTCTCCTATTTGGATCCCCAGACGCGCTGCTTGGTCAGCAACATGCGGCGCACATCCTCGGACTTGCGCGCGCTCGTCATGGCGACGTATTTTTCGTAATACTGCGTGGCCTTGGCCCCCTCCCCCGTGCTGTCGAGATAAATCGCATAATTGAGGACGGCCTCGGGCATGTTCTGACGGGCATAGCGTTCGAGCGTCGCGCCGGCGTTGGTCAGACGATGAAGCGCCAGGTTGGCGAGGATGGCGTTGTATTCGTCCGACGCCGTCTGGGCCCCGATGGAAGAAAGCCGGTTGTAGTTGTCCACCGCCACGTCGTATTTCTTGGATTTGAACGCCTGAATCGCGAGTTTTCGCCGGACGGCGATTTCGAGCATGCGAGATTCACCGCTCGTGTTGCGCCCGATAATCGTGAGGGCCTTGTCCAGATTTCCCGTCTCATAGTAGACGTAAGCCAAGGGGAAGGAGATGTCGAGCGTGCCGCTGTCCGTGATCATCCCGCGCGCATCGCGCGAAAGCCCCGAAAACCGGTTCTGGACGCTTTCAAGCGCAGCCCGGGCCGACGAAAACTTCTTTGCGCGCACCGCGCTCAGCGCCGAAAGATACTCGTAACGCACCGTGTCGATTTCATCGAGACCCTCCTTGAACGACTCGACGCGCGAGAGAAACTGTTCCATGGCGTCGAAATCTTTTTGGCGGAATGCCGTCATCGCGCCCTGCAGGGCCATGACAGAAGAGGCCGACGGATCGATATTGCCGAGTTTTTCGGCCTTCGCAAGGGCGTCGGCCGCCTCTTTCCACGCCCCAAGGTTGGAATGCGCCACCGAAAGGAGGTAATACCCCGCGCCGTCAAGTCCCGCGCCCATGCTCGCGTTTTCGAGCGACTGAAGGCGGCGCACCGCCGCATCGTATGCACCGTCCAGAATATCGAACTGCGCCGCCAGCTTGACGACGTTCGGCGCATCCGCCGAAATCGCTTCGGCTGCCTGATACGCCCCAAACGCCTGATCCATGTCGCCTTCCAAAAACGCCAGTTGCGACATGCTGCAATGCGCCTCGACCGCGTGCACGTCCATCGAAAGCGACTGGTCAAACAGCGCACGCGCCCGTTCAAACTCCCCGAGCATCATCGCCTCGGTCCCCTGGTGGAGCAACGTCATGCTCAGCATTTCCCAGGCAAGCGTGTTGTTGACGCTCTCGTCGATAATCGCCATCAAAATTTCGGCCGCCTGGCCGTAATCCTTGGCCTGAAGGTATTCGCGCGCCAGATATATCCCGTAAATGCTCTCCCCGGGATGGCTGTCCCGCAACTGCCGGTGAATCGCAAGCGACTCGTCCGTAAACCCTTCCTTGCGCAGCACGACGGCACCAAAATGCAAATCGTCCGCATTGTCGTCGTCTTTCATCAGATTCCGGACCTCGTCCGCCGCCCCGGACTCCCCGCGCAACATCCGGATATACGCCAGCTTCAGCTTGATATACCGATAATCCGGCATCTTCTCGCCAAGCGCCTTGAACTGGCGTTCCGCCTCGTCGAGATGCCCAAGTTTCAGCGCGCTGTCCGCCTTGAAGTACTGCGCCCCCATGTGCGCGCCGTCGTGTTCGAGCACCGCATCAAAACGCGTTATCGCCTCGGCATATTTGCCCGAAAGATAGTACGCGGACGCTATCGTGTAGAGCAAATCCTTGCGGCGCGGTTCGGCCTTGTACGCCTGTTCGTACAGCTTGACCGCCTCGTCCACCTGACCGCGCTCATACTTGACATGCCCCATATTGATCTTGGCCACCGTATCCTCAGGCGCCAGTTCCAGAAGACGCCCCAGCGCACTCTCCGCCCCCGCAATGTCCCTCGCCTGAATATACGCCGACGCCAGCGCCCGGTAAGCCTGCGCGTCGTCCGGCGAAAACGCCGCATACTGCGCAAAATACTCCTGCGCCCTCAGCGAGTCCCCCTTGTCCAGGTTGATCTTGCCCAAAATAAAATACGCCTCGGGCAAATCCTGACGCGCCGAAATGACCTCCGTCAAAAGCGCTTCGGCCTCCGCCGACTTCCCCGACTGATACAGATTCAGACCAAGATAATGCTTGAGCTCCACGTTTTCCGGGTTGCGCTGCACCGCCCCCGTAAGCACCTCAACCCCTTCCTCGCTGCGGTTGAGCGCATAAAGCACATACCCAAGACGCACATACGCAGGCGCCATGTTCGGTTCCGCCGATATCGCCTCACGATACGCCGCCTCCGCATCCTTCAGATACGATTTCTCCCCCTTCTCCTCGGCCCGGCGTTCGAGCTTTATCCCGGAATCATAACTCTCCTGGGCCTGCTTCGTCGCATAATGGCTCTGCGCCAGCCCTTCCGTGCTCCAAATCGCCAGACCGGCCGCCAAAATCACACCCATTCCCAGTCGTTTCATCGCTCTTCTCCTCGCCAGGTTTTCGTGCCCTTCGGCCAGAAATTCAAGCCCGGCTTTCTACCAATTTCCTCCCCCGATGACAAGCACGCTCACCGCGGCCATGGGCGCGGGCTACCGGCCTTTGGCCGATACGCCCGACGCGCGGCGCTATCGGCCCATGGCCGATACGCGCCGCCCCTCTTTCGCAAAATTTCCCACCCACACGAACCACACCGCAAACTTCGATTGCACCACCACCCCAAACTCACATAGATATACCCCACGCGTAACGGATAACTTTCTGGCCGGTCCCAACCCCCTCCACGGACAGAAAGTCCCGACACCCATGACGTGGCGAACCCTCTGCTTGACGTGGCGCAGAGGGGGTAGCGGCGTATGCGCGCAAGGCCAAAGGCCGAGCACATAGCCGCTCAGGGGGAGACTTCCCCCTCCCCCAAAAACACCCTGCAGTACGCACTCTTTTGACAAGGCGGTAGACGTATGCCCAGACGTAACGACAAATGTCCGTGCCAGAGCGGAAAAAAATACAAAAATTGTTGCATGGAAAAAGATCTTGAGGCGGCCAAATTCGCCCCTCGCCCCGGCGAGTCCTACACAGAAGGCCCGGATCCGGCGATCGCCACGTGGAAAATCGCGATCCTCGCGCTCGCCGCGCTCGGCATCGTTGCAGCCGTGCTGGCCTTTGCCTTCGACTTGACGCGCCTGGCAGGGCTCGTCCTCACCGTCGGCCTCCTCATCCTCATCTTGTTTGCGGCATTCAGAAACGCCCCCACCGTGCGCAAAAATCCCGGCAACGGCGGAAACATCGACTTCGGAAACCGAAGCTAAATGGCACCTGTGAGACAAAACGTGCCAGAATCTGAACGCATTGAGACTGAAATGGATGACCCCAAACCACTGACCGACATTTTTACCATCGAAAAATGCCATTTTCGCGGCGACGGCATGGCCAGAACCGCCGATGGCCGCATGATTCGCATCGCCAACGCATGGCCCGGAGAGATCGTCAAGGCCAGGGACGTGTCGGTCGAACGCTGCCGCCAGGCCGCGCTCGTCGAAGTTCTGCAACCCTCCCCCCACCGCGTCCCCCCGCTCTGCGGACAGTTCCAGCGGTGCGCGGCGTGTCAGTTTCAGACGTTGTCGCCGTCCGCACAACAGACGACCAAAAAACAGAATTGGATTCGCCTGTTTGGGCGTTTTGTAGAGCTCAAAGAGAGCACAACCCTCGATTTTTGTGCACCGGCACAGACCACCGCGTACCGTCACCGCACCGAGGCTTCCGTCACTCACGGCATTCTTGGACTCGCACCCCGAAACGACGTCGCCCGACTCGAAACCCTCGCCGGCGCCCCCCATCCCCTCCCGGTCGACATGACCCGGTGCGCGCTCCACGCCCCCGAACTCAACGCACTCATGGCGGATGTTCAGGCGCGCCTTGCCGCTCTCGGGCTGATCGACGGGATGAAACTCGGCGTCGAGGCCATGGGCGATCCCCATGACGCCTCCGGCACGGACTGGCGCACACGACGCCTTACCGTCTATGCCGATCCGTCCCTCCAGGATGCCGCGCGCGCCACTTCGGCCGCGCTCTCGCGCGCGTTCGATACCGCTTCGGTCGTATGCCAGATCCTCCCGCCACACGGTTCACACGTCTATCCCAAACCCGAGTGTTTTTCCGATTCCGAGTGGTACCGGTACGACACCGTGCCGGAGGCGACTTCGTTCGGCGGCCCCCTCCTGGCACTCAAGGGCGCCTGGACCCCCGTCAGCCCGGCCAACGCTCACCTCATTCGCGACACCCTGAGCCGCCTGCTCTCCCCATTTGCGTTTGAACATCTGCTCGAACTCGGATGCGGTTGCGGCACCCATGCGGCACTCCTGTGCCGCCACGCCGACCACTACGTCGGCATCGACGCGTCATGGCCCGCCATCCTGTCGGCCCAGAAAAATGCCGCCATCCACGGATGGGAAAATGCGGCTTTCTATACCGACACAGCCGAACACTACCTCGACAAGCGCTACTATCAGGGACGCCGCGCCAACGCCGTCGTCATGCACAGCAACCGAATGCCGTACTCCCGCCGTGTGGCCGAATGGTGCATGCGGTTCGGAGCCCGCCACCTCTTCATCGTCGGCCCCACGGCGTATGCCCTGGCCCAGGAATGCCGCCACTTCGTCGACCTGGGGTACTCCCTGCTCGCCCTCACCCTCTGCGACACCATGCCCATGACCTACCACATGATGGGCGTCGCATACCTCGCGCGATAGTTTTTTGCAGGGAACCCCAGTTCCCACCAACGCTACTCCACCACTCCGACGCCACGCAACCAGTCACGCAACACCTCGTCCGAATCCCCAGAGGTCAGACGCTGACCCGTTTTCCAGACCGCCGTCGGCGTCAATTCCCGGATCGCTTCATCACTCGATCCAAACGCACTGCTCACCGAGGTCGCAAACGCCGCCAGCGTCTTGCCGTTAAAATCATACGATTCGACAAACGTACTGACGATCTGGGGCGCAATCCCCCACCAGATGGGATAGCCGATCAACACCACATCATATTGCGACATGTTTTCAACATGATTGGCGATTTTCGGACGAATGCTGTGATCTTCGTGCTCGCGGCTCGCACGGCTGTTCGGGTCATTCCAATCGAGATCGGCGGCACTGTAAACCGGATCGGCGACAATTTCATAAATATCGGACGACAGTACACGAGCCAGATTCTGCGCCACCCCTCGCGTCACTCCGGTCGCCGAAAAATACGCCACCAGAACTTTGTGCGAAGGCCCTTCGACCACGCCCGGCTCCGATTCGCCATCCAAAGGCATATCTCCTTTCAATGCCGTATTGCCTGCCTCCGTATCGCCGGGCGTCACCGTATCGCCGGGGACGACATCCGTCACCGATTCCGCCGTTCCCTGATGTCCACAGCCTGTCCACACCAACACCGACACTGACAACGTTATCCACAGGAATCGTTTCATCGACAGAACTCCTCATGACAATGTGAAATGGGGGCTCACCGATGACGGCAGTGAAGCCCTGTCGTATGACAAAAAAAAAAGCTCAGGTAAAAAACCTGAGCTTTTTTGCATACCGAGGATCGGAATCGAACCGATATGGAGTTGCCCCCGCCAGATTTTGAGTCTGGTGCGTCTACCAGTTCCGCCACCCCGGCTGAACGGCGCGTATTTGCCACACACCGACCCCATGGTCAATAAAAATCGTCAAAAATTTTCGCGATAAAATCCCTCGATGAGCGAGGCATAACGACGTTCAATTTCACCATAACGCGCCAGACCGCACGGGGTCAAAATGCGGGGATCGGCTTCAAGTGGCACGGTCAGCACGGCAATCTTGCGTATCGACTCGGCAGGCCGGCGCATGGCGTTCCCCGCATCCACCAAGGCCCGCACGGCTTCATAAACGCCAGGATTTTGCGCCAGCACCTCAAACGATGCATCCGACGGAAGACGATGTGCGCGCGCAAAAGCACGCAGCGCCTCGGGGGCCAGATAGACAAGCGCCGTCAGGTACGTCCTGCCCGCACCAAAAACAAACACATCGTCGATCAACGCATGGCGCCTGAGGATGTCACACATCGGCAACGTATCGACCGTTTCACCCGACGAAAGCGTCACCCCCTGCGTGCGCGCTGCGCAAAGCCCGCACTGTGCATCCTCAAACACCCAGTCCCCGGAATCGACAAACGCCTGCGACGCCCGGCGCGCGCGCACGCTGAGTACCCCGCCGCGAATTCGCGCCTCAAGATTGCGCAAAAATCCCCCCTCACCCTTATACCTGTGCCAGTGAACCACCCCAAACTCACTCATCACAAACGCATTGACCACGTCCAGGTCCAGAAACGACAGAATCTCGGCCGCCTTCGGCTCAAACCGATTGCCGTACATGACGACCATCCGCACACCCGGAAAATACCGCTCCCGCAACGGCCGTATACACGCGCGCGCAATGACCGGAGATGCCCACCGCAACCACGCACGCGTATTGCGATCGCGAAATTTGATGAGAGAAAGCTCAAGCATACGCCTGGACTGCGACAGACGACCGTGTGGCGCACGGCGAATGGCGTCCAGACAACGCACACATTCTCCAGGACGCAAAAACACATGCGTCGGGCGCACCTGTTCCATGCCGCCCATCCACCCCCCTCGCCCCACACCGCACACAAACTCACACCCCACCCAGAGACACGCCGCAAACACAAACAACCCCACCGTCTGGACCGACGCCATGTCGACAAAAACACGCGACGTGACATCGAGCGACATCAGCGAGGCCAGTTCCTCTGCCTGAGACGACAACTGCGCATACGACAACGAAATCTGACGTACCCCCTGATGCGCCCCCTGCGAATACACCATGGCCGCCACGCTTTCATCGCCCACCCGCACCTGACGCTCCACCTCGCCAAGCGTTTCGACCGCACGCGTAAAACTGCACACATCCTCGGGAACCGGCCATCCAAGGACGTCGTCCGCACGACGTCCGTCGGGCGTTTCCACATCGAGATAAACGACCACACGCCCCGAACCGCGCCAGAACGACGCATCCAGCGGATCCTCCACAAACACACAGACGCGCGCGCCCGCTTTCTCCAGCACATCCACATCGCCTTGCGCCTGACGCAGACGCCGATCCGTCGGAAAAAACAACACGCGCGCGCCCAGGCTCTGCGCCGACACCCATATCACCGGAACTTCCCACCGCATCGGCGCATCCACCGCCACGACATCGTTCTGCCCCACCCCGTGCGCATCCAGAAAATTCGCCACCCCTCGCACCAACGCCGACATCTTGGACGCCGTCCGCACCGGACGCACCCCCGCCCCCATCCCAGAATCCAAAACCCCGGACAACACCACCCGATCCGGCGAACTTCTTTCCACACGCTCAAGCGCAGAACACAAAAATGGACGATGGAGTTCCTGCCTGAACGCATCGCGCTTTTTGCCCGTATCGTGTTTTTTTTTCGATTTCATCGCTTTCTCAAAGAACACCTGAGGTCAAAACGTCCGCCGACATCACCGCCTTCCCATCCTAAAGCAAACCCCAGCTTTTCTACAAACAATTCACAAACAGCACACCACCATTCACAAAATACAAAAGCGCTCACACGGCATCGCCGTGTGAGCGCTTCTGCTTTACCCCCCTGAAGGACCTCAAGTCCCTCAGCATACCTCAGAACGCCGCGCCAATTTTGACGCCCAGGCTCATCACCTGCTTGCCAAACTCGCCCTCGACATCAAACACGAAAAAATCGCCTTTGAACTCAAGGCCCACAAAGCCGCGAGAAAGATGATTGTTGACCCGGTTAAATACGCTTTCCATCTGTGTACCCGCCCCCGTCGCAACCAGAATCGGACGGCTCGACGCCCACGACGTCAAAAGGCTGTACCCGGCATACGGCGTGAACGCGACAATGCCGCCCAAGCCCCACGTGTACGAAATCGCAATGTCCATGTTGACATTGATCAGACTCATTTCGGCGGCGCCAACCATCGTACCGACATGCGCGCGAACGCTGATGTCAGGCATAAACCACCAGCCTTCCGTAAACGCCCAGCGCACCCCCGCGCCTACATAAAATATCTCGGAATCCGCAAGCCAGTTAAAAACCCCTTCCACTTCAAAACTGAACGGAAGACCCTTGCGCATGTGAAGCTGAACCGTCGCAAACACATCAGGCGCCGCATACTTGCCATCTGCCGACGGCTCCTTGTCGCCATTTTTGTTCGTCGCTTTCCAATACGACGCATCCTCCGTCGAAAAACTCAGCTTGGATTCAACCCCAATCTCAAAGCCTTCCTGACCAAGTGTCGCAGCAGGCTGAAAATGCATCGGTGCCAGAAGGGAGGAGTACACCTTCGAGAGATCCTTAAAATCGCTCAACGCCTGGGCACTCGCGCAATCGCCACCCGTGCAAAGACGGGCCAGTTTGAAATCGTTGTTCCCCGCAAACGCCGTACCCGCCAAAAATAACGAGCTCACAGCAAGCAGGGTGAAAAATAACTGACGAAAAGAAAGCAGTTTGTGTTCCATAGAATTCCCATGCAATCAGGTTCAACTGAGAAAATGCCCAACTTAAAACGGCATCAACACTAGCACCTGAGGGCGCGATCGTCAAGACATCCCCCCTCGACACCATTCCATCTGCGTGATACTTCTCCACTTTTTCAGGCTCTGTTCGCCCGCTATGCCCCGTTTTTAAGCCGTATTTTGTCCTCTCTCAAAGGAGTCCCCCATGCCAAACGGCACGTTTCGCAATGGCCAGGTCACCCTCCGCGCCATCACACACGCCGACATCCCCGCCATCCAGGATGTCCTCGACCACGCCCCACACTACCACACTTCCATCGTCGGCGTCCCCCCAGCCGGACTCGCCGCCCGCGCCTTCACCGCCTCGCCCCCAGACGTCAAGGGCTCGCGCGTCTTCCGATACTTCATGGCCGCCGACGACACCGACATCCACCCCAAACCCGCCGCCGCCATCGACCTCTTCGTCGGATTCCCATCCTTCAAAATCGCAAGCCTCGCCATGCTCGTCATTCGGGAAGACGCCCAAAGAAAAGGCCTCGGAAGACGCCTCCTCACCAGCGCACTCCCCGCCTTCATCCGACATTTCCACCCCGCCGTCGAATCCCTCTCCGTCTCCCTCACCGACAACAACGTCCCCGCCCTGAGATGCCTCCTCGCCTGCAAATTTGAACGCACCAACCAGTGGGAAAAAATCGACGCCCTCGGCCGCACCGTCACCGCACTCACCTACCGCCGAAAAATCGACGAACTCATCCAAAACGGCATATCCTGACCAAAGCTCCACCTGCATTCCTTTTATATGGTGGCTTATATGGGCGCGGACTATGGGCCCATGGCCCATACGCCCGCCGCGCGCCGCTATCTCCCTCACGGTCGATACGCGGCGCCTCCTTTTTTGGCCCCATACTCAATCCCTGGAGCCGCCAGGTCCCTCACCACGAACACCAAAAACACGCTCCGACACGCCATACCCACGCCCAACCATTCACTTCTCCTCAGGGTGATAGCGGTAATTATGCTTTTCGAGCTTCTTTTCGGTCAGCGTCACCGGAACATTCCCGTCCCAGGCCACGTCGCGCTTGCGCACCGCAAGCTGGCGGTACGGCAGGACGTCTTCAAGACAATGACGCTCCCGCGTAGACAGCGTCCAGCTGTCCGAGCCTGGCACCGACGACATTTCCACGCGCTCAAAACACGACAGCGACGAGAGATACTCATCCACTGCGTCAAAATAATCCAGCACGTCCGTCTTGAGCACAAAATGCCCACCAGGCTTGAGAAACGCATGCGCCATCTCAAAAAATCCATCGTCCAAAAGACGACGGCGCGCGTGACGCTTCTTCCACCACGGATCCGGAAACAGAACGTAAATCGCCTCCAGCGTCCCAGGCTCAAACAGCACGGGAATCGCAAGCCGCGCGTCCGCATGGATCACATGCCCATTCGTCAAACCCTCGCGTGCCAATTTGTTGGACGCAATCCGGCAAAGCGACGACTTGAGCTCTATCCCAAGACACGACACCTCGCGCTGCCCTCGCGCAAGACCCAGAAGAAAACACCCGCGGTTCGAACCAATTTCGACACCCGCAGGCAACGACACGGGATTCGCCGCTTTCCACTCCATGATGCGGGCAATCTCATCCGAACGGTACTTCAATACCTCGTCGGGAATATATGCGGCAAATGATTGCTGTTTGAGTTCAGTCCATTGGGGATTTAACGGGGTCATGAGGCCTGCCTTTAGAAAGAATCGACAAAAGGGTCCGCGCCGCATTGCGTGAGGCACTGGCCATCACGGCCCCGCCTTCGGCTGGCACATACGCGCCGCCGCGCTCTCCCTCACTCACAGACACGGCATCCGTCACCGGAACATTCGGCACGAAAAAATTCGCCACCCCGGCGCTCAGAGACGGACCAAAATACAAAATGGAAAACAACGCCACGCACATCACCACTATCGTCGGGATCCGCGTTTTGAGTCTGCCCTGTGAAAACTGCTGATACTTACGCATGATTCAGATCGACCTTGTCGGCCGTGTCCCCGGGCCGCTTGACCGCAAGGAGAATAAATTCAGAGGTTTCCTTGAGCGGCGCATATTTGGGCGTCACCACGATGTCAAGCGAAACGCCCTGCTCAATCTCGGGCAACACCGCCGTCGGCACCAAAATGCTCATGGTCACATTGTCCTGACGCATCTTCACTCGCGCATACACATGATTGAGACGCTTGACGAGTACCGTACGGACCTTGCGCAACAAAAATGCCGGCTCCTTGTTGGATGTCCCAAACGGACCAAGCTGTTCGAGATAACGGTTCTGCCAGAGCTTTAACAGCTGGCCCATCGACGCCTCGGCGTCGATGTCGAGACTGCGTCGGGGCACATTCGTGCCAGACAGCATGGACGACGCATACTTTTCGAGACGTTCCGTCAGCTCCGGAATGAGTTCCGCCCGGAGATTGATCCCCGCGGCACTGTGATGCCCGCCAAAATCTTCGAGCAAATCCGCACAACTCGCAAACGCGTCCAGAATGCTAAACCCCTCGGGACTGCGCGCCGATCCGCGCCCCTTGCCGTCGCTTATCGAGATGACCACCGACGGCTTATAAAATTTGTCCAGTATCCGGCTCGATATGATCCCCAAAATCCCCTGCTGCCACGCCTCGCGCGCAATGACGATGATCTTGCGCCCCTCAAGAACCTGCTGCTGGGCCATCGCCGTCGCTTCGTTGATCATCGCGGCTTCGGCATTCTGACGCTGATGATTGTAATTCTCAAGACTGCGCGCTATCCGCTGCGCATCCGAATAATGATAGGCCGTCAGAAGTTCCACACATTCATTGGGATCGCCCACGCGACCCGCCGCATTGATGCGAGGCGCAAGACGGTAACATATCGTCCGTTCGGTAATAAAATGCTCGTCCGTACCAATATCGCTCAGCAATGCGGCAATCCCACTGCGTTTGCGGCGACGAATCACATCCAGTCCCACCGACACGAACATCCGATTCTCGCCCAAAAGCGGCACCACATCCGCAATGGTCCCAAGACACACCAAATCCAGCATGTCGTGCAAATCCGGCGGCGTCAGACCAACCCGCTCGTATATCCCGCGCCCCCGCGCTTCGCGCAGAAGCGCGTCTACAAAATGAAACACCACCCCGACCGCCGCCAAATCCTTGTACGGAAACCGATCGTCCGGAAGTTTCGGATTCAGAATCAGCGTATCGGGCAACGTCCCCATCGCCGTATGGTGATCGACGATCAGCACCTCCGTCCCAAGAGACTTGAGATGCTCCACCTCACGGTAACCGCTCATCCCGCAATCCACCGTGATCAGAAGATCCGGCCGCCCGGACGACAGCGCGGCTCCGAGCGTCTCCTCGTTAAACCCATGCCCGTCCTCATTACGACGCGGCAAAAAGTACCGGACATTTGCCCCAAGCGGCTTCAGAAACTGATACAGCAACGTCGTCGACGTCACCCCGTCGACGTCATTGTCGCCAAAAATCAGCATCGACGCGCCACGCTCATACGCCGAAAGACAAAGCTCCACCGCCTCGCGCATGTGTGTCAGAAGCATCGAGTCCGTCAGATCGTCGAGCGTCGGCTGCAAAAATCGACGCGCCTGATACGGCGTGCGAATCCCGCGATTATAGAGAACACTTGTCAGTAGCTGGGTTTCGTTGAGATCTGAAGCGAGCGCGTCGACGGTGTCCGTGTCAACTTCCTTGAGATTCCAGTATTTCGTCTCCGGTTTGATCATGAATAATTATATCACCAAAAATAGTGCCACCGACCCATCCTGCCCCCCAGATCTCACCGACAGGCGCTCCGGTGCGCGTCATAACACACCCCACAGATAATGACGAAAAAAAAGAGCCCATTCCCGGGCCCATGCGTGCGCCACGCCCCCCCCACACGATCCGTACAAAAAATCCCCCGAATCCTCGCGCACACGCCAGGTCGGGGGAACGGATGAACCTTCGGGACAATGAGCCTTTTTTTCAAGCCCCCAGTCCTGCGTATCGTGAAGAGGGGGTAGCGGCGTATTGAGCGAAAGCGAAATAGCCGCTCAGGGGGAGGCTTCCCCCACCCAGAAAAGAACAGAACGTCTAAGCCTCCTCAACGCCACCACTCAAAGCCTTTTTCGCCTCGGCGCGTTCCTGCATCCTCTTGAACCAGCGGTCCATATAGATGAGCAACGGACACGACACGAAAATCGAGTTGAGCGTGGTAAAGCAAATGCCGACACACATGATGATCGCAAAATCCTGTGTCGCGCCATTCGCCATGATCGCCATCGGAAGGATGGCCATAATCGTCGTCGTACTCGTGATGACCGTTCGGCTCAGGCATTCGTTGATCGCCTTGTTGACGATGGCTTCGAGTTTGACATCCGCCGAAGCCAGAGCAACATTCTCGCGGACACGGTCGAAGTTCACGATCGTATCGTTGATGCCGTACCCGACGAGACTCAAAAAGGCCGCCACCGTTTCGAGCGTGATTTCGATCCCCGCAATGGCGACAAAGCCCAGCGTCATGAGAATGGAGACGCCCAACGAGGCCACCGCAGAAGGCGCATAACGGGCGTCAAAACGGATGCCAATGTAGAGGAGCATGAGGCCAAGGGCCAGCAGGATGCTGACGAGGGCATCGGCACGAAACTTGTCACCCACGTCCGCGCCCACCGTCACGACCTCGTCGACGCCAGTTTTTTCGTCAAACTTGTCGCCAAAATGGTCATTGAGCAACTGCACCGCTTCGATTTGAATCCCCATCGGCGTGACGACATAACGGTGGGTATTTTCTTCATAACGCACCGCCACCTGCATCCCGACGTCTTTGGAAAACATCTTCAGAACTTCTTCTTCGGTCATGGGCGCTTCGGGCGTTTTCTCCCCCTGGGACGTCACAAAGGTCACAAAGAAATCACCGCGAATGCCGTCCTCCACCTCGGCATTGCAGGCAGGCCAGCCGTCGAGTTTCAGCGCACCGCCCGTCTTTTTGGTCACCGCCTGCGCCGTCGCCTCGCGATAGCGATCCATTTTTTCGCACGTCAGCGACGTCGTCGTCCGGGTGCGCACGATGTATCGATATTCCGATTCGTTGCCCACAGACTGAACCGTCACATTTTCAAAACGCGGATCGTCCACAAACAGCTTGCGAACCTCCTCGGTGGCCACCGGCTGCTCAAAGTGCATCGAAATCGAGGTCCCACCCTGAAAACTCGTCCCCCAGTTCAACCCGAGGACAAACGCAATGACGAGACTCGACACGCTCAGTATCAGGAGCGCAGTCAGGACGGGCTTGTGATGAGGAATGATGGGAAGCTTGGTGTTCGGTTTGATTAGTGTAAATTGAGACATTCTTCAGCCCTCTTATATCGACAGTTTTTCGTTATTGATACGAATCTTGAGTTCAAAAATCGTACGCGACACAAAAAATGCCGAATAAACCGTCGAGATGATGCCCAGCAACAGGGTAACGGCAAACCCCTTGACCGGCCCGGATCCAAAATTCATGAGCACCACGGCCGCCACGGCTGTCGTGATATTCGAGTCCAAAATCGTCCACAATGCACGCTCAAAACCGAGGTGTATGGCCTTGCGAGGCGTCTCGTTCGCGCGAAGTTCCTCACGAATGCGCTCAAACACAATCACGTTTGCGTCGATGGCCATACCCACGGTCAGCACGATACCCGCGATACCCGGCATCGTCAGTGCCGCGCCCATCGAGGCCATGCCCGCCATGATGAACACCACGTTGCACATCAATGCAAAGGCCGCAATCAAACCGGATCCGCGATAGTAGATGATGATAAACCCAAAGATGAGGATGAACCCCAGCACCAGGGACTTCATGCC
Organism: uncultured Myxococcales bacterium; assembly: GCA_945875805.1. Taxonomy (GTDB): domain Bacteria; phylum Myxococcota_A; class Bradymonadia; order UBA4248; family UBA4248; genus UBA4248. The sequence goes on from CAMCLY010000004.1 coordinate 50,060, forward strand.
GGTTTCGATCGAGTCGCGTCCAAGGGACGGACCGACAAGCGTTTTGAACTCCTGACGAATCGGCGCGGGAAGCGCCCCCGAACGGAGCGACACCACCAGGTTGTTGACATCATTGAGCGTCTCCTGACGATTTCCACGCCCCATTTCGATCGAAACGTTACCGCCCGGTATTTTGCTCCGAATCACCGGATCGCTCACCAGCACGTCATCCATCAAAATGGCCAGCTGATCGCCGATGTGCTCTCCCGTCACCTGTTCAAATCTATCCCCACCGCTCTTGTCGAGTTTCAGCGAGACATAGGGCATGTTCGTGTCGGGATTGGATGCAGGATAGGCCTGCTCGACGTTTTCACCCGTCAACACCGTGTCACTGCCCACGAGACGAAGGCGCCAGCGCGTCGGAAGTTTCGCGAGTTCCGCATCACTTTCGACATCACCTCGGCGTTCACGGATATCGACCTTTTCATACGCAATGACACGACCGCTCGGAATATCCGCTTCGTTTTCCATCACAAATTTTTTCAGGATATCCTTGCCCGAGACCACCACACGCCCCGTCGCATCCACCTCGTCGTCCGCATAAAGCGTACCGCCACCCACGCCGATATTCGACGACGACGGCAACTTCTTGCCCAAAGCTGCAAACACCGGTACCGCCTCCGTTTTGGGGGCCACCAGTTTGAACGTCAACACGGCCGTCGTCGAAATCAGTTTCTCAGCGGCCGCCACGCGCGAACGCGAAAGACCGGGAAGTTCCACCACAATGTTACGCCCAGATTCCACGCGGACATTCGGCTGTGCCACACCAAGCTGGTCGATGCGTTCGCGGATGATTTCCACCGCCTGCTTCACCGACGATTCCTCGGCATCCTTAAAGTAATTGGGGCTCAAACCGAGCGTCACCGTCGAACCGGCGACCGTCGAGATCGCCAACATCGGGTAGTCCTCCAAAAACTTTGCGCTGATTCGCTTTGTATCATCCGCATTCTCAAAGGTCAGATGGATCTCATTCGCATTGCGATCGAGACGATAGCTGACCGCCACCGGGTTCGTCATATCCGAAACAAGCGCGCTGCGAATGCTTGACGCATTCGACGCCAGTTTGTCGTCAATGGCTGAATCGACATCCACCGAATACCGAAGCATCAGCCCGCCCTGAAGATCAAGCCCCAGCGCAAGCGTCTTCGATTTCATCCATAAAGGAAGATCCTGATACCACTTCGGAAGCGGTGGATTGCGTGGCACCTCATCCGCCGATTCCTCCGCAACCTCCTCTTCCGATTCCGGATACAACACCATCTCAACCACCGTCGGCATCAGCAAAACGCACGACAGCAGAAGCAAAAATATTAAAAAGGCGGTTCGGAACCACCAGCTTCGCGACATCGCGTAACCTCTCTCAAAACAGCTCGCGCTGATTGCTGTAAACTCGAGCCACGGGAAAACCAAACCTCCCGCATTGCGCCCGCAGACAATCCAATACTCAGAATCCCCCGTCCAAAATTATGCCCCAAAGGCGCTTTTCTTGTCCGATTCCGAAGACTTCTCACCGCCCTCTTTTGACGCATCCTTTTTTGACGATTCCGCCCCCTCATCCTCGACGATCTTGCGGGCTATCGCCTCCCTGTGCATCCGGATTTTATAGCGCTCGTTACGGACTGCCGACACATCCAGCACGACATCCGAATCACTCACCTCGACGACCCGGCCATACATACGCGCCACCGTTTCCACCGAATCGCCCACCTTGATACCGCCCAGCATCTCCTGACGTTGTTTGGCTGCCTTGCGCTGGGAAGCAGTCATCCACCAAAAAAAAACCACTATCACGAGGATGAAGGGTAACATTCCAACCAATCTTTCCATAATTATCTACTTTCTTTCTACCATAAGCGTTTGTTCACCCTGTTCCTGCGCCACGACGGCTTTTAACAAGGTTACCTCAAAAAACTCGCCCAAATTCGCTTCGCGGCCAATTTTGGCGTAAAAAATGACAGACGCTCTTACCAAAGATGACCACACCGGTCAACCGCTTATCCCCGTCCCCCAGACGCGCCCTCCCCCCACAAAAACTCACGCCCCGTCGTGGCGCGGGACATGCGCTCGATTTTTTCAAAAAAGCGCACGAACGCCTCCGGACGTGGAGCTGCCACCTCCATTCGCTCGCCCGTCATGGGGTGTTCAAACTCAAGGCGCTCCGCATGCAGACACATCCGCCCGGGCCACAGCGCTCGGAGCGCCCGTGGCAACTCGCCATAAAAGGGATCTCCCACGATACCAAGGCCGCACCACGCCAGATGCACGCGAATCTGATGCGTGCGCCCCGTCAGGGGATGACACGCATACATGCCGGCCACCCCGCCCGCAAAACGCACAGCGCGCTCACACAAAATTTCCGTCCGGGCCGGCCGGCGACCGCGACCGCCCACCATGAACCGCTGCTCGCGCCCGGGCGCCTCCCCGATCGGACCGTCCGCCGTCCATGTCGCGCCCGGCCGGATGTACGTTTCGCTCACGGGCGCACTTCCCGCCCCTATCGCACAATACGATTTGCCTATCCGGCGCGACTGAAACTGCGCCGATATCGACGCGTTGGCCTCCCGCGCCTTCGTCAAAAGAAGAAGCCCCGTCGTCAACGCATCCAGACGATGATGAAGCCCGAGATAGGGCGTCTTACCCTCGCGTCGCGCGAGGTATCGCGTCACCGCATCGAACACATTGTCGCGGTCGGGGTCGCGCGTCGGCTGACTGGGCACCCCATACGCCTTGTTCACGACAATGATCCATTCGTCCTCATACACCACATCCGAGGCGCGAACCGTCCACTCGCCTTTCACCCTGAACCCTCCCGCGCGACCCCGCAATAAAAGGCGCGCGTATCCGACATCGGAGGATAGCGCGCCGGCGGCGGCGTGCCAGAGGCAGCCGCGCCCCACAAAAAAAGCCTGCCGTCATGACAGGCTTTCCAAATCCACGTTTTCAGAACCCGGAAACTACTTCCCGGTCTTTTTGAGATCCATCAGGATCATTTTCGTGACTTCTTTCAGACATTCAAAAACGCCAGTGCCATCCGAGGCCACCGCCTCAAAATCCGGCACCTTCGGATACCAACGGTTCAGCTCGCTGCGAAGCGTCTCCACCGGAAGCGCGTTTGGAAGATCTCGCTTGTTGTACTGAATGACGAACGGGATTTTCTCAACATCATAACCGTATGCACTCAGATTATCCAAAAGGTCATCCATTGAAATCAAATTCGCCTCAAGACGCTCCGCCTGGCTGTCGGCCACAAACACCACGCCGTCGGCCCCTTTCATGATCAAGCGGCGGCTGTTCGCATAAAACAACTGCCCGGGAACCGTATAAAGATGGAGGCGCGTCTTGAAACCGCGAATTTCTGGAAGCTCAATCGGAAGAAAGTCAAAATAAAGCGTGCGCTCCTGCTGTGTTTCGAGGCTGATGAGCTTGCCACGCGTGTCGTCGTTCGTCGCCGAATAGATATGCTTGACGTTCGTGGTCTTGCCGCATAACCCCGGTCCGTAATAGACAATTTTCAGAACGATTTCTTTGGTCGTGTAATTAAAAAAGGACATGAGTGACCCACCTGACTGTTGTACAGACCCGAATAACCATGCGGACGTCGCCGCCCGTAAAACCCGGGCGACTTAACCGCAAATGATACGCCGTGTCAAATATCGCGATTGACTCCACGGATCGACGGTTTCCTAGACTCTCCATTACGACATTTTTTGCACTTTGGCACAATCTTTATTTGTCTTTTGTTTTTTTACATCCCCACCCAAAAACCACAAAAAGCCCAGGACAAAAACAAAAGCCCTCACCCAAACCCCGACCTCACCCCCGGCCCCTCTCCCATGGGGAGAGGGGAGCATGCTTCATAAAAAACAAAAGCCCTCACCAAAACCCCGACCTCACCCCCGGCCCCTCTCCCATGGGGAGAGGGGAGCATGCTTCATAAAAAACAAAAAGCCTCACCAAACCCCGACCTCACCCCCGGCCCCTCTCCCATGGGGAGAGGGGGGCATGCTTC
>CAMCLY010000005.1 GCA_945875805.1 uncultured Myxococcales bacterium
TCGAGCTTTTCCGCAAGATACGTCTTCCCCTGGGATCCCTCACCAAGACACCGCACAAACTGATAGGATGACTTGATCTGTACTGGCGTTTCGCTCCCTTCCGCCCATTCTTCCGATAACACTCGCTGGTTTTCTCCCATACAAACGACCCTTTACTCAATCAATTTTTCACAACGGTATGTCTGCTCCATACCACTTCATCACATGTAACTCCATATCCAGATGAATAAACAGTGATTATACAAGACTTTTTGGCACTATCACTTTGATAAGCTCTCCACGTTTGATGAGATTATCAGATTCCATGGTTCGCATTTCAATCCCACTGTAATATACTCCTTTAACCATAAAAAGATACTCTACGATGTATTTTTTACTTTCAAATCCAATTGGATTGATATCCTCGACACGGCCATCTGTCTGAACCATATTATATTCCAGCATTTCCAATCGGCCTAGCTTTTCGGACTTTCCCACCGATTCCATGGCTTGACGTTCATGTTTGTATTGACTGCGTGAATCCATAAATATTGCAAAAAATAATCCACAAACAAGGATACCTATAAATATTAATATAAAGGCATTATTTGCAACGTGCCAAAAAGAGACGAAAAATTTTAGAAAACCAACCCCCATGACAATCCAAAAAATAATCATCCAGTTATTCTGAATATATTTTAAAAGCAAATTCTCTTGCGTTTGTACCCCGTTCAAACGCGCACCGGGTCTCATGGATTCCGGCAATGATTCCTCAAATCGTCGCCTAAACTCTCCTCGCTTCGATGAATGCAGCTTATCATCCATTTCCTCAAGAATGTCGAGCACATCACCGGCAGTACCAAGACGGTTGTCCAATGACACATCGGTCATCAGACGCAACAACTGCACAACATTTTCTTTCAAATCAGGTCGTACCTTGCGAAGAATAGGTTCATATCGTATCTCCAGTCCTTCCACTGGCATCTTCCACGGAGGCTCTTCCGTCAGCATGTGAACCGCTGTCATCCCCAGTGAGTATATGTCCGATGCAGGCGTACACATGCCCATGAGCTGTTCAGGCGCCATGTAGCCACATGTCCCGGCAACCGTCGAGGAATTGCTGCGCTTCTGAGGGTTGGCCACCGCACCAAAATCAATAAGCCAGCACTGCATCTCCCCTTTCCTAATTCGATACATGATGTTCGACGGTTTGATGTCTCGATGCACAATCGCCGGCACATAATTCGTTTCAAGCCGATTCAGAATCTCCGCCACACTCTTTATCGTGTCGAGAACCTCGTCAACCGTAAAACTGAGCTTGCCGCTCCGCATCTTGAGATCCATGGTCTTCTGAATCGACGTCGCCTGAATAAACTCCTGAATGATATAACAACTCCCATGCCCGTCCTTTGGAACCACACGCTCATAAAATTTAGGCACCCCGGGATCGTTCAAATCTGCAAGAACTTCGCATTCACGCATGAACAGTTCAAAACCCTTGAACGAATCAACCTCATTAAACTTGAGCTCCTTGACCGCAACGAACTCGTCCGTGTCGTTTTTCCGTGCCAGATACGTACGCCCCTGCGCCCCCTCACCGAGACATCGAATATACTCATACGATTCTTTCAAAATCACAGGTGTTTCTAAACTGTCTTCATACGATTCCATACCGCCGCACCCTATCGTATCAGAGCCACCGCCCTACCAAAAACCAACAATCCCTGCATTGCCCAACCAGTCTGCTTTCCGCACCAGACAACGCACTTTTTCTCTACCAAACCTTGGAAAGATGCGGTACTTTTTTCGCACTATGACATGTCAATCCTGCTTGCCCACGGATACCTCGGATCATATCGGACTCCGATTTCCTCTCCGCAAACTGGAAACACATCAACATGACCATATCGCATCTCGGCACCACACAACCATTCGCCATCCACTTCATAAATGTACTCTATATTGTAGTCCCCCAATACCGGTGAAAGATCAGACCTCTTTATAATATTCCCACCACCTCTGACCGCCACTCGCTCAACGCTCTCCACCCGACCATGGGTCGTTGCACTGTAAACGTAATTTCCAGTCCTGGCCACATCATCAACCCCAAAATACCCCCTCCGCTTTGGCCTCAGTGCCGTTCTCGGATAACAAATCTCAAAAAACACACAAAAACATACCACACATGGAATAATAAACAAAAACTTCCCACTTAACATAGCAATTAGACATTCAATCCCACCAATCACGATCATAATTTCAAAAATGACAGGCAAAACCCGCGTCTGGATTCTCCGAAGCCTCGCTCCACTTGACGCCTGCGAGCTTTTGACGACTTTTCCCGCCTGTCGCGATATCACATTCTGACAGAATGGATGCTGTAAAAGTGATGAGGCATCGGGAATGCGCTCCTCAAGCGAGGACGATGTCATGGCTCGAAGAAGACTGAACACATCTTCTTGAACATCTGGACGCATCTCTTTGAGAATACTTTCATACCGAACCTGCAATCCATGAACGGGCATCTTCCAAGGCGGTATCCCCGTCAACATTTGAACCGCTGTCATTCCAAGGGCATATATATCCGACGCAGGACTGCACTCCCCACACAGCTGTTCCGGAGCCATGTACCCACACGTTCCCGCCACGGTAGAACTCCGACTCCTGCGCTGGGGATTCGCCACTGCTCCAAAATCGATAAGCCGGCATTGTATATCTCCGTGAAGCCGCGCAAATAAAATATTGGACGGTTTGATGTCACGATGAATAATTGGAGGAACGTACCGGGTTTCCAAACGATCCAGAATTTGAGCAACCCCTACCAAAATATCTCCCATGACCTCGATCGAGAATGCCTGGCGGCTCTTTTCATGCAAATCAAGAACTTTCTGTACCGAGCCAAATTCACAGTACTCCTGAACGATAAAACACGGACCGGTTTTGTCCACGGAAATCCGGCGTTCGATGAACTTCGGAACGCCTGGATCATCCACAGAAGACAATACCTCAGACTCCCTCAAAAATAACTCAAAACCCTTGAAATCTTCGGATTCACTCAGCCTCAGTTCCTTGATGGCCACAAAATCGCCAACGCTCAAACGACGCGCAAGATACGTGCGACCCTGTGCCCCTTCACCAAGACAACGTACATACGAATAAGCATCGCGAAGCTCTGGCGGAGTGATAGGAAGACGCACGTTCTCCATGGTGATTCATCCTCTATTATCTTAAAAACGTTACCCCTTATTTTCTTTGTACATTTACCTGTCCGTTCTGCCCTCAATTCAAAATGCAAAAGCCCCCATGGACTCATTCAAATCCATGAGGACTTTTGTTTGAAATCTACTGTCCTAAAGAAGCCCCGTTTCTCCAAGATAGTGATAATACGAGGAGTCAAGAGGAAACGGATACGGCAAACTGAACACACAATTCTCCTTGGCATAATATAAAATGGGAATAAACTGCCCAGGAGTCAAACCGGGATTTGGCTTGTTCATGTAAAAACGTCGAGTAATCTTCGTGTTTTCACCATTTTCTTCGATATTAAAACAGTAAATAACTTCATAAAGAGGATAGCAGGGGGCCGTTTCCGATTCGGGCATTGTCTCGGCACGACTGATGTAATTGACACTCTCAATAATCGCCATCGTCTTGATGCTGTTGCACAATACATCCTTGCAACGCCAATACTTTTTCAGGCGCCGCGACATGAGAAACATCAAGCCCCCAGCCATAGCCAAAACGTCAAGCAACACCCACAAAAACCACAGGGAGGCGTTGAGGCGAATCAAAATCAAGCAAACAATCACCCCAAAAACAAACCAGGGTAACACCAGCTGAAAAATGGACGTCCAAAAGCTATCCTTCCGCGGTTTGACAAGGGTACTGTATCCCGGTGGCAAATTGCTGAAACAGTCTTTGAGAAGAAGCTTGGTATATGCCGAGGGAACTTCCCTGGGGAGCTTCTCGGAAAGCGCCTGCCAGATTTCTATATTGCCATGCTGTCCAATACGGCTGACCTTGTCAATATCCGTGGCATTGACAGATATTGAGGAATCAAGCCCGCTGTCCTCAAAATTGCCGTCCCTGAAATCCCGAAACATCTGAACCAGTTCATCCAGATTCGACACCCGGTTTTCGATCTTGGGTTCAAGCATCCGACGAAGAACACCCACCACAACCTTGGGCAAATGCCCAAGATGAGGTTCAATGATGAGACGAAAATCCTGTATCTCAAGCTGCTCAGGGGGAACACCGCTTAACAAATAGACCGACATGACTCCCAGCGCGTAAATATCACTCTTGGGACAAGGCTGGCCCATCAGCTGTTCAAGAGGCATATACCCATACGTACCCGCCACGGTCGATCCGCCGCTTTGAACCATCGGATTCGCCACCGCACCAAAGTCAATAAGCCAGACTTTCGGATCACCCTCACCGACCTTGCCGTCCTTGAACTGAAGAAGCACGTTCGACGGCTTGATGTCACGATGAATGACCACTGGATTGTGCCCATGAAGCTGCTTGAGAATTTCAAGCAACTGAAGAATGATGCTGCACGCCGTCGTCATTTTGAACAGAAATCCGCGGTTCAGCAACGTCTGCAACGACACCCCATCGATAAACGTTTGTACGATAAACGCACTGGGATTCTCGCTCTCGAGATCTTCCACCGTCTCAAACACCTTGGCTACGCCATCGATGTTCAGAGACTCAAGCACCTCGGATTCACGGCGGAAAAGATCGTATTCCTTCCAGCAGGTCACCGAGTCGACGCGCATCGACTTGATGGCCACACGCTCGCCCGTATCGAGACGTTCTGCAAGATACACCTGACTCTGAGCGCCTTTGCCAAGAAATTTCAGAAATCGATACCTCGAGGCCAAAAGTTCCGGCGTACGTACCTCTTCCTCCACGGACTCCACCACACGATTGATTTGTCTGGGCTCCGCAGAGACTTCCGGAACCTCCGAAATTCCCCACGCATCACGCTCCGCTTTTTTTTGCTGCTGCAGCTCTTCCATCGTCCTTGTCCTGTCTTGATGGTTTCTTTCCTCTTTCACGCGTACATAGTTTCACACGTACATAGAAAGATCGCTCAAAAGTTGTCCTTCACTCTAAAATGCTCCCCCTTGAACGCCTCTTCCGTCCCCGCACAGGAACAAAAGCCATCCCATTCGTTCTATCCATCCCCATGGCGCGAACCCTCGTCCCATAATGCGGGTTCTATCATGCGCACGACAAAAACTCCCGATAAAATACACACCACGCCAAACACACCCCCGCCACCGCACAAAACCAGCGCAAACGCCAGCCACAACGCCACCTCGGCAAGACCACGCCCCATATAAATCAAAAGTCCGCGCGTGGGCGACCGTACAAACTGCACCACTGCGTCCGACAACGCCGACAAAACGCCCTGACCATGCTCATGCACACACCATCGGGCAAGCGCCATCCGATGAAGAACACCCGAAATCGCCATGACGAACAGCAATCCCGTCCAGCCAACCACGGCAAGACCGCCATAAGGCAAGGTTTCCCGAACAAAGGCCCCCACCACGCCCATACCAACCGTCAGAAGGCACAACCCGCGAAAAACGCCAAACACGAAGTCAAACACAATAACGCCAAGTCCCCCTGCCAAGGCATCCCCAGAAGCCATGTCCGTCAGACGCATCCACCATCGATATCGACACATCGATCCCAACAGGGCACTCGCAAGGCACAAACTCCAAAACATGATTCCCCACGCCTCGCCATGCTCGCTCAGACCGCATGACACAATCCCCGCTCCCCCCGCAACCCATGCCAGACCACTCGCCATCGTGCCGACGCATCCCCACATCCATCCGCCCCAAATCCCCAACAGGCGACACAAAAAAACACCGAATCCCATTCCCCGTCTCCCGCGATGCCATCCCATGACGCCATCCGCAACCCACATCCGGCATGACTTCAACGTCCCATTCCAGACGTCCTCGACCTGTGACATCACGGATGGTCATCACCCCGTCGAAACATGAAAACAATCAAAGCCGGTCTTCTCACACCTGAACGTGCGCCACATGACTGACCTGGGCTTCCTCGGGCGTTTCGTTACAAAAATACTTCAAAAACTTCACCTCCGCCTCCGGCGTCAACACCATGATAATCTCGGAATTTGCCGGAAGAGGTTCAAACGGAGACGGATTGATCTCGCACTTGCCGTTGACGATCATCGCAATCACCGAACATCCCGTCAGCGCACGGAACTGAAGGTTGACAAGCGATTTGCCCACCATCTTCTGCGGAATCTTCAGCTGTATCGCAAACAGCCCCTCCACCATCGTGTACAAATGGCCCTGTTCGAGATGATTGAAAAGCATCGTCGCGGCCGTCGTCGCCGTCGAAAGCACAAAATCCGCACCCGCCCTGTGAAGCATGGCCACGTTATTCTCATTATTGGCACGGGCAAGAAGCTGAACGTCCGGACGAAGTTTGCGAAAATACAGCGTCAGATAAATATTGATGTCGTCATCATGCGTCGTGATGAGCACCGAAGAGGCTTCAAAAAAAAGCGTCGATTTGAGAAACTGATAATCGGCCGCATCCCCAAGCACGATATTCTGCGAAAATTCCTGCGCCGCACGGCTCGTCGGTTCGGATTTCTCGATAATTGTAAACGGCGTCCCCTTCTCCCGCAGATAGCGCGCAGCGGCAAGACCGACATTCCCCGTCCCAAGAATCACCACGCCATAACCGGGTTCGCTGTCGCTCGCAAACTGTGCATTGTAAGCCTTTAACTGTTCCTCGCTGACCGCCATCACGAGAATGGAGTTCTCGCCAATGCGAGTCGACGGGCCAGCCAGCTCAAATTTGCCACGCTCCCACACGCCAACCACGGTCACCTGAAGCCGGCGACCCAAATCCGCGTCCTTCAACGTCTTGCCGACAAGCCCCGTGCCCGCCGCCCGGGCCTCCACGATATGGACATCCGAAAATTTGCCCATCACATGCGCGCAAACCCCCTCGTTGGACGCCGAACGCGCAAGCGCCTTCCCCATCAAATCCCCAATATCAAGAACTTCCGTGCTTCCGGCCAGCTCCAGAATATCTATCGAGTCAACCACATTCGCAAACGAAACAATCGGCACCTCCGCACACGACTGACGGACGACAAACACGATGTTCGTATTGATCGGATCCGAATCCGAGGTCACGCACACCAACGCCGCCTGCCCAACCTGCGCATTCTCATACGTCGAGGGCTGGCGCAAATCCCCCACCACGACGTTCAGTCCCATGTCCCGAAGACGGTACGCGTCCGCCACTTCCTCCACGATAATCGCATACGGTATCCCGCGCCTGCGAAGCCGTGACACAAACGCCTCTTCAAGCGTCCCGTAATGCGTCAGAAGAACATGCCCACGCATCGTCTCCGGAAGCGTGCGCGGCGCATTGGCCTCCTTCTGCGCATTCATCAGCGGATTATAGACAAATTCAATAATCACAAACGGAAGCAACACGAGCATGAATATAATGCCCGTCACATTGACGATCATCGTAAACAGCTTGCCCGCATCCGACGTGAACACAATATCGCCAAACCCCTGCGTCGAAAGCACGACAAGCGTCCAGTAAAATCCCGTAAAAAATGAATAGCTACGATCCTCATGGCTCATAAACGCATGAAACAGCAGCGAATAAAGAACCATCAGAACCAAAAGGATGATGACAAACCAGAGCAGAAATTTCCGGTTCGATCCGGAAACGCGCTTCCTCAGCGCAATCATCAGCGTAACGGGCGTCCCTCGCATAATCCCCTCCTACGACAAACCCCGCGCGCATTTACCAAAATGAAGCCTTCTTGTGGGATTTTTTTCACCCCGCATCTTCTGCCCCCCCTCTTGCCAAAGGAATGACGAGAGGTTGCGTGTATTTGTGGCGCCGCTATCGACGTGCCCCCCCCCCCCGTGGGGGGGACACGCGATACGCGTCGCCCGCGCGGCTATGGCGCGCCGGGCGGCGCCATACGCCCGCGCCTTTTCCGTTCGGGGGGCACACACAAAAAAAACGCGGGGCGTATCCGCCTCCGGCGGAAAGCCCCGCGAAAGGGGCGGCGTATCGGCTCCTGGAGCCGATAGCCGCCCGCCAGCATGACACAAACTCAAATCAACGTACCCGGGGCGATCACCGCCCCCTTCGGGATGACCGTGATGCCATCCCGGACGTAATAACCGTCGCCGTCGAAATTCAAATCGTCCGGCTGACGTCGGATGATGACGCCGTCGCCGATACGCGCGTTTTTGTCGATGATGCAGTGTTCCATCGTGACGTTGCGGCCAATGCCCATGGGGACGGGCCCGCAGGCCTCGCCGGAGAGAAGCTTCGGATTCTCCTCCTCATAATAGTCCGCGCCCATCATCACGACCTCCTTGAGGCTCGCACCGGGCCGGATGATGCTGCGCACCCCGATGACCGAGTCGGAAATGATGGCACCGTGAAGATCCGTGCCCTCCGCCACAAGGCTGTCGCGAATCGCCGAACGGATGATGCGGGCAGGCGCAAGGGAACGCATGTGCGTGAAAATCGGCTGACCGGGACAGTAAAGCGGAAACGGCGGCGTCACCTGCGTCGCCTGAATGTTGGCATGATAAAATGCCGAAATCGTCCCGATGTCCGCCCAGTACCCCTCATGAAGATGCGTCGCAATGCGGATCTTGCCGATGAGACCGGGGATGATCTGGCTGCCAAAATCGTTGTCGTGATTCTGAAGACAGTCATTGAGAAGACGGCTGTCAAACACATAAATCCCCATGCTCGCAAGATACCAGCCGTCGTCCGGATTGAGCCCCACCTGACGGCACAGGGATTCCGGCGCGCGAAAACGCTCTATCACCTCGGGATCCTTCGGCTTCTCGACAAATTCCTCGACCATCCCATCCGAGTCCACGCGCAAAAGCCCCATCCGGGAGGCATCCTCACGATCGACGAGATACACCGCAAGCGTCAGCCCCGCCTGCGCACCGCGATGACGCGAAAGCATCTTGGAATAGTCCATCCGGTAAAGATGATCGCCCGACAAAATGAGCGTCTCCTGACTCGCAAAATGCTTGATGTGATGCAACGTCGCACGGACGGCATCCGCCGTCCCCATAAACCATTCCTGGCTGCGCTCCGTCTGCTCCGCCGCAAGAATCTCTACAAATCCGTGCGAAAATGTATCAAACTTGTACGCCTCCATAATGTGACGATGAAGGCTCGCACTCAGAAACTGCGTCAGCACAAACACACGGTTGATCCCGGAATTGATGCAGTTCGAAAGCGTCACGTCGATGAGACGGTACTTGCCAAAAAGCGGCACCGCCGGCTTTGCACGCTCATGCGTCAACGGAAAAAGACGGCTTCCGCGTCCGCCACCCAATACCACCGCCACTACCTTTTCCATCCCTTCCTCCGTCTGCTGGTGTGTCACACGAAATTGTAGTCCGCTTTAATACTCCCTTGAAATTCCCCCCTCAACCGAAATCCGCGCAAATAATCCAAAAATCAATCACTTTTTTCTAATAAAAATAACCACTTGCGCACACATATAAACCACACACGCACATCACGACATACCCAGACACAAACCGCCATCCGCCGATACCCGACTTCCCGGAATGGCGTTTGGATTGTCAACGCCGGACGAACGTGATAGAGGGCGTCGCGTGCGCGGCCAGATTTGGCCGCAGGTCGCCGTAGTATTGCCGTAAAAGTATTACGGCTTTTCATGCAAGGAGAAGGCAAAACATGTCTATTAAAAAGACCATTGACGGTAACGAAGCAGCTGCACATTCTGCATTTATGACCAACGAGGTCATTTGCATTTACCCGATTACGCCGTCCTCGACGATGGCGGAACTCGCCGACGACTGGGCGTCCAAGGCCCAGACCAACATCTGGGGACAGATTCCGCGCGTCGTCGAAATGCAGAGCGAAGCAGGCGCCGCCGGCGCGGTGCACGGGGCTTTGCAGGGCGGTTCGCTGACGACCACGTTCACCGCGTCACAGGGGTTGCTGCTCAAAATCCCCAACATGTTCAAAATCGCCGGCGAACTGACCCCGGCCGTTTTCCACATCGCGGCACGATGTCTGGCCAGCCACGCGCTGTCCATCTTTGGCGACCACAGCGACGTCATGCACGCACGCACCACCGGTTTTGCCATGCTCTCCTCGACCTCCGTTCAGGAAGCCCAGGACCTCGCCATGATCGCGCAGATGGCGACGCTCAAATCCCGCGTGCCCTTCCTTCACTTCTTTGACGGCTTCCGCACATCCCACGAAATCAACCGCATCGACCTCCTCAGCCTCGACGACGCGCGCGCCCTCATCGATGAGAACCTCGTCAAGGCCCACCACGATCGCGGCCTGACGCCCGAAAACCCCACCATCCGCGGCACCGCTCAGAACCCGGACATCTTCTTCCAGGCTCGCGAAGCATGCAACCCCTACTACGACGCCGTTCCCGGCATCGTCAAGGAAGCCATGGATCGCTTCGCCAAACAGACCGGCCGCCAGTATCACCTCTTTGAATACTACGGCGCCACGGACGCCGATCGCGTCATCATCCTCATGGGTTCCGCCGTCGGCGCCGTGCACGAGACCTGCGACGCCCTCAATGCCAAAGGCGAAAAGGTCGGCGTCCTCGCCGTCCACCTCTATCGTCCGTTCGACGCCCAGGATCTCCTGGCCGCGCTCCCCAAGACGACCAAATCCATCGCCGTCCTCGACCGCACCAAGGAAGCCGGATCCCTCGGCGAGCCCCTCTACCTCGACGTCGTCGCCGCCGTGGCCGAATCCTGGAAAGCCATCGTCGGCACCGCTCAGCCCCAGATCATCGGCGGCCGTTATGGTCTGTCCTCCAAAGAGTTCACCCCGGCCATGGCCAAGGCCATCTTCGACGAACTCAAGAAAGATGCCCCCAAAAACCACTTCACCATCGGCATCAATGACGACCTCACCCACCACTCCATCGCCTGGGATCCTTCCTTCATCACCGAGGACCCCGAAAATACTCGCGCGATCTTCTTCGGACTCGGCAGCGACGGCACCGTCGGCGCCAACAAAAACTCCATTAAAATCATCGGCGAGAACACCCCGATGTACGCTCAGGGATACTTCGTCTATGACTCCAAAAAATCCGGCGGCGAGACGATTTCACACCTGAGATTCGGAAAGAAACCCATCAAGGGCGCATACCTCATCCAGCGCGCGAACTTCGTGGCCTGCCACCAGTTCGGCTTCATCGAGAAAAAAGACATCCTCTCCAACGCCCAGGAAGGCGCCACCCTCCTCCTCAACTGCCCATACCCCGCCGACCAGGCATGGGATCACATCCCCGCCGAAACCCAGCAGCAGATCATCGACAAGAAAATTCGACTCTTCGTCATCGACGCAGGCAAGGTCGCCGAAGCCACCGGAATGGGCACCCGCATCAACACCGTCATGCAGGCCTGCTTCTTCAAACTCTCCGGCGTACTCCCCGAAGAAGAAGCCATCACCAAAATCAAAGAGGCCGCCAAGAAGACCTACTCCAAGAAGGGTGAGGCCGTCGTCCAGAAAAACTATGCCGCCATCGACGCCTCCATCGAAAACCTCCACGAGGTCAAGGTTCCCGGCACCGTAGGGAAGCTCCACCGCCTCAACCCCGATTTCTCCAAGGCGCCGGACTATGTCAAAAACATCATGTCCAAGCTCCTCAAGGACGAAGGCGAAACCCTCCCCACCAGCGCCTTCGACGCCGACGGACACTTCCCGACCGCAACCACGCAGTGGGAAAAACGCGGCATCGCCCGCGAAATCCCCATCTGGGACCCCAAAGCCTGTATCGGATGCGCCTTCTGCTCCATCTCCTGCCCACACGCCGCCATCCGCATCAAGGCCTTCAAACCCGAAGCCCTCAAGGGCGCACCCGAATCCTTCACCACGCGTGAATGGAAGGGCAAAGAGGTCGAGGAAGGTTCCCTCATGCGCATCCAGGTCTACGCCGAAGACTGCACCGGTTGCGGCGTCTGCGTAAGCCAGTGCCCCGCCGCCGCCAAGGGCGCCCTCAAAATGGAATATCGCCTCGACCACGCCGAAACCGAGGACAACAACCTCAAGTTCTTCGACACCCTCCCCTACAAATCCCGAACCCAGGTCGAAAAGGCGTCCATCAAAGGCTCCCAGCTCATCCAGCCGCTCTTCGAATTCTCCGGCTCCTGCGCCGGTTGCGGCGAAACCCCATACGTCAAGCTCGTCAGCCAGCTCTTCGGCGATCGCATGGTCGTCGCCAACGCCACCGGATGCTCCTCCATCTACGGCGGTAACCTTCCCTCCACTCCGTGGGCAAAAGACGAAAACGGCCACGGCCCCGCATGGGCCAACAGCCTCTTTGAGGACAACGCCGAGTTCGGTCTCGGCATCCGACTCTCCCTCGACCAGCGTCGTGACTTCGCCATCGACCTCGTCAAAAAACTCTCCGCCGACATCGGCGACGAACTCGCCACGAGACTCGTCTCCGGTGAACAGAAAACCGACGCCGACTTCGATCGCGTCCGCTCCGACATCGCCGCGCTCAAGACCAAACTCGCCGGCATCCAGAACGACGACGCCAGACGCCTCGAAACCCTCGCCGATTCCCTCCTCAAACGCTCACTCTGGATCATGGGCGGCGACGGCTGGGCTTATGACATCGGTTACGGCGGTCTCGACCACATCTTCAGCCTCGGCCGAAACGTCAACATCCTCGTCCTCGACACCGAAGTCTATTCCAACACAGGCGGTCAGGCCTCCAAGTCCACTTCCCGTGGCGCCATCGCAAAATTCGCGGCGGGCGGCAAACCCGGCGGCAAAAAAGACCTTGGACAGTTCGCCATGGCATACGGCAACGTTTACGTCGCCACCATCGCCCTCGGCGCCGACCGCAACCAGGCCATCAAAGCCCTCACCGAAGCCGAAGCCTACGAAGGCACCTCGCTCATCATCGCCTACAGCCCCTGCATCGCGCACGGCATCGATATGAGCAAAACTCAAGACCGCATCAAAGACGCCGTCAAATGCGGTTACTGGCCGATGTACCGCTTCATGCCCACCACCGATCCCAACGGCAAACCCTTCCACCTCGATTCCAAAAAGCCATCCATGCCGTTCAAGGATTTCGCACTCCAGGAAGCCCGTTTCGCACAACTCATGCGCACCAAACCCGAGCTCGCTGAACACCTGTTCACCCTTGCTCAGGAAGACATCGACACGAGAATCGCCTATTATGAGCAGCTCGAAAATGTCCAGCGACACATCTGCGAATAATTCCTCGGCACTCTCTCCCTGACGGCAGGCACACGGGGCCCAGACCCCGTATGCCTTTGCCGCTCCGGCTATGGGGCTCGCGCCCCATACGCCTCCGCAAAGCCGCTATTGGCCACGGGCCAATACGCGGCTTTTTCTTTTCCCGATTCACACCAAATGGAGATATCCCAAAATGATTCAAGACGAACTCGACGCCCTCTCGCTATGGGATCTGTCCTGCATGGATTCTGCCGAACTCATGGCCCGAAACGCCCTCCAAAAACGCAATCTCCCCATCGGTTGCGTCATCTCCCTCGACGCACAGATCATCGCCACCGGAGAAAACGCCATCCACCATCCGACCACCGACCCATGGCGGCACGCCGAATGCGAAGCCCTGCGCCACATCCCGCCGGAACTCTGGACGCGCGCGCGCGACATGACCCTCTACACCACCCTGGAACCCTGCATCATGTGCCTCTCCACCCTCATCCTGCACGGCATCGGCCGCATCGTTTACGGCGCATGCGACAAACGCGGCGGCGGTTCCTGCATTCTTCCACACCTCCCCCAATTCTATGGCAAAGATAATACCCCAATCCTCATAGGTCCCACCGATCCCCAGCGGTTCGACAAATACTACGAACTCGCCGACCGCATGTTTCAGTAATATCCATCCAGGACGAAAACCTATCCATTATCGCCACAACCACAAACGCATGTTTCAACAAAACCGTATTTCATCTTCGCTATCTATCAAAAAACAAATACTTCCGTTTGTGGCGCAGGTGGCGATGTCTCTGAAACCCGCCCTCCCTAAAAAATCTGACCGGGAAGCCTGAGTTTTTCCTTGTATGGAAACGCCTTGTCAAAAGCCTCGACATCGGCCTCATCGACATAATAGGCAGCGGGAGTCTGGTACACGCCCGTCACGCCGTCGAGAAATCCCGGAATGAGTTCTTTACAAAGAAAGAAGGAAGAGTCCGCATCCTCGGGCAAATTGTGATAACGGATGTTCTTGTTTCGAGCATACTCGAAGCCGGATTTTCCATAAAAGTCGATATTGCCCTCAAAAAGGACAGCCCCAACCCCCAATCGTCTTGCCTCTCCAAGCGCATAATCCAAAAGGCGTTTCCCATATCCCTGACGCTTGTACGCGGGAGCTATACATATCGGCCCCATGGTCAGAACATCGATGTGGTTACCGTCATCCCCCTGAATGATCGTTTTGACAAAGACATCCTGCCCAATGATCTCTCCATCCATTTCCATGACAAAATCCAGTTCACGGACAAAAGCAGGATTCTCCCTCAATACATGAAGGACGTAATGCTCATAACATCCCGGTCGATAGATATTCCAGAACGATTCCCTAACGAGGTTTTCGACATATCTTCTGTCCCCGGCCTCTTCCAAACGAATGACCACGTCATGACAAGTCATGTTTTTATCTCCCTAAACGCCTGCCCGTTTGAGTGCGTTCATCAAAATTTCCTCTTCATAGATGTCGATACACCGACCTTGTGACTGATATTTAAGGGCCTTCTCGATTTTTGTGCCATAACTGCCACTGCGATAATCCTTGCTCCCCAGGGCACCCACAAACAGGAAGCGCGTCTTTTGGGTGACATTATCAGCCAAAATTCCACCTGCATTGATGATTCTATTCTTTATATCTGTTCGGTGTTCACTTTTAAATTCTCCTGTCAGACAGCACACGGCATTTTTGAAATCAATATTCACGCCAGACGAAATCACGTTCTTTGACTGCGGCGCCCCATTATCTGTCCTTTCCACAAGGATAATTTGAGATATTTGATCGTCCATAGCCCTGCTTTCGGCCAAGCAGAGCGCATACATCAATATTTCTTCTTCATAGATGTCGATACACTGTCCTTGAGATTGATATTTACGGGCAGTGTCGATTTTTTGGCCATGATTTCCCCCTCGATACACCCGGCTGCCCTGGGCACCCACAAACAGGTATCGCGTCTTTTTGGTGACAGTATCAGCCCAGATTCCACCTGCATTGATGATTCTATTTTTTATATCTGTTCTGCATCCACTTTTAAATTCTCCTGTCAGGCAGAACACGGCTCCCCTCAGGTCAATATCCATGTTTTTATAATTATCGCCCTTTAACTCCTTATGAATGAGATCGAGCAACTTTTGCGAGGAACACCGATCAAGCGCGTTATCTTCTTCTGACAATTTCAGCCAGCATTCTGTACAGAGATCATATAATTTATCCGAACTTGAGGATATCCAGTCGTGATTTTCCATCCATTCGACGAGAAACTCCAGTTCCGAACGCATGATGATGCCATCCGAGGCAATGCCGCGCAGGATTCCATGGTACTCATCGAGCGTATAGGTATTTTCATGACAAATCTCTTCATTTTGAATGCACCATTCCAGCAGTTCCTGGCATGTCTCCATATCCAGACGAGATTGGGAAACGGATTTTTTCAACATGTCCAAAAGCGACCCCATTCCAAGTCGGCTTCGTTCGCATTCATGTTCTTCAATCCATTTTTGAATATCCTGAACTTCCTGTTCCTGAACCATTCCGTCACTGGATATTCCCTTGAGGATGCCTTGAACTTCTTTTAGCGCATGATAGAAATCGTCACCGGCATCCGTAAAGCACACCGTTTTTTCCGATGGCGAATACATTCTTAAATCCTGTTCACTCCAGCCGACTGTTTCTTCTAAATATCGATAGACTGCATGACACGCCCTGGCGTCGCATAGCGCATTGTGATGATTCAACATCGCCACTCCAATACCCTCAAGAATCTCATTCAATTTGGCACTGCGAAAAAGTCTTGATGTTCTCGATTTACGCATCGTACACACATACCTCAGCGAGGGCATTTTTATATGGTATGCAGACAGCGTCTTATGTATCACGCTCAAATCAAACAGTGCATTGTGCATGACAAGCACGGTGGTATCATCCAAATATTCCAGTACTTTATTCCAGACCTCCGGAAATGTCGGTGTGTTTTCTATATCTTTACGGGATATGCCATGCACACTCATGGCTTTCCGGTCAAAGTGCGTTTCGGGATCGACATTCCAGCATTGTTCAAAAATGACGTCGCCATACTCTTCCACCACGACACCGATCTGACACACACGGTCGTTAGAGGAATTGGGCGTTTCGGTATCTAAAAAAATATGACGCATCTGATCATCTCCTATGCATTTTGACGAGACTGCTTTAAAAAGTATCGGTTCCCCCCTTTAAAAGGGTTGTATAACAAATCAGGGCTATTATGTCCATATAAAACGCCAGATTTCAGTAATCCGAAAACGTCCATTACGGGTCTTCGACGCTCAGTCCGGAAAATTCAAACATGGACACGTCATCGCGGGCGGCAATCGTCAATGCGGCATCAAACGACGGCAGTTCGCAGTGAAATGCTCCAACAGTGCCAATAATCCCGAGGTCTTTGCCGCCGAGCTCGACGCAATGTTTGCGGCCACATTCGCTCAGTTCTTCGATGCGCATTTTTCTTTTCTCTATCACCTCGTTGACGGCTTTCGTATACGGATCGACTTCATCTTTCCCCGTACCACCGTCATCCTCGCCAGTATGATCGTACTCATTCCAATTCGGATAGGGATAGTCGATTTTATAAGATTGATCGACAAGTGTGAAGGCAAATGGGCTTAAACCAGAACCGAAATCTTCATAACTTTTGCGCTGTTCGGAAATATATTCCTTACCGCACTTTGCTTCGACATCGACGTTCGATGTGATAAAGTTGCATTCACCAGTTTTATCCGACGCTTCCAGAGCACCCTCCGAATCCAAAGCGGAAGGGGATTTTGAGTTTTCATCGGATGAACAGGCACAAAACGCCAAATAGGCAAAAAATAAAAAACATAACACGCGTTTCATCATAAACTCCTTTATAGAAATCACTTCTGAGTGGCTCTGAACGTATAGAACACTTCCTGCATGGAATTTCCAGTGTTTGTTATTTTTAATTGCCATGTTCCATTATCATAGGCTGCTTTATATTATACCGTATTTCATCATCATATCTGCTATTGATAATACCATATTCCGTTCTCTTCATAACCATCGACACAGCCAGTTACTAAGATAATCACCGAGGCAACGCTCCATAAATACTTTCTTTTTCCCATAGCCTCCTCCATTTTTTACTTCAAATTTTAAAGCATACAACATGCATGCCTTATTGCATTATATCTATCACATATTTCGTTTAAAAAAACTTTTTCGAAAAAATTTTATTCCATCCCGCCCAACACCTCTTTTCCATACAAAAAAGGCGGCGTATCAGCCAGAGGCTGATAGCCGCCTTGCGCAAGCGTATTCGCCCAAAAGGGCGAATAGCCGCGCGCCAGAAAAACGACCCGTCCTTATGCGTAATAGCAGTGCTGACGTTTGACGTCGTGCGGTTCACATCCTTTCTTGAACTTGATCTCGCCCGGGGTGATGCAGTCAAAAACGGGGCAGACGTTGAGGCAGAGATGGCAACCGACGCATTTGTCGGTGATGGTGGGTTTGCGCGTTTTGGTGTCGAAGTCGATGGCCTGGTGCCCACCGTCGAAGCAGGAAATGGCGCAACGGCCGCATCCGACGCATTTGTCGAGATCGATTTTGGGGATGATTTGGAAGGATCGGTCGAGATTTTCGCAGGGGATGACGTTGGGGAGGGCTTTTCCGATGAAGTCGCGCAGGGAGGTGTATCCGTGGGCTTCCATGAAATTGGCGAGTCCGTCCTTCATGTCTTCGACGATGCGATAGCCGTACTGCATGACGGAAGTGGTGACCTGGAGATTTTCGGCGCCCAGGAGGAGGAATTCGACGGCGTCCTGCCATGTTTCGATGCCGCCGATGCCGGAGACGGGAAGGTTGGCGAGTTCGGGATCCTGCTTGAGCTGTGCGATGAAGCGGAGGGCGATGGGCTTGACGGCGGCGCCGGAGTAGCCGGAGATGGAGGATTTTCCGTTGACGACGGGCTTTCCGGTGAGGTTTTCGATGTCGATGTTGCAGATGGATTTGATGGTGTTGATGGTGGAGACGGCGTCCGCGCCACCGCGGAGCGCGCCCTTGGAGGGATCTTCGATGTGGGTGATGTTGGGGGTCATTTTGGCGATGACGGGGAGATGGGTGTTCTGCTTGACGACGCGGGTGTAACGCTCGACGAGTTCGGGGTTCATGCCGACGTCGGAGCCCATGGCGTGGCTCGTCATCTGCGGGCATGAGAAGTTGAGTTCGAGCATGTCGGCGCCGGCCTTTGTCATCTCGCGGGCGAGGAGGGCCCATTCCTCGTCATTGGCGCCCATGATGGAGACGCCCATGACTTTGGTGGGATAGTCGTGTTTGAGTTTTTTGATGATTTCGGCGTTTTCTTGCCATGTATGTTCGGAAATCTGCTCCATGTTTTTGAATCCGACGAAGGGGGTTCCCTCTTTCCGGACGATATCGAAACGCGGGGAGCATTCGTTCATGCCGAGGATGCCGACGGTTTTGTAGAAGACGCCGCCCCAGCCGATGTCGAAGCATTTGGCGATCATTTCATAGTTGTGGCAGACGGGCGAGGAAGAGAGGAAGAAGGGATTTTCGCAGTGGACGCCGAGGAAATCGATCGAAAGGTCAATTTTTTTGGACATATATAAACTCCTTGAAAGTTGAAAGTCGTCGTAAATAAAGAAACGTCAAAAAGCTTAGATATGCAGGAATTTGGCGATTTCGCCGGCGATATCTTTTCCGCTTGCGACAGCTTCGACGACAGTTTTGCCGCCATTGGCGAGGTCGCCTCCGACGAAGATTTTTCCGTCCGAAGTCATACCCTTGTAATCGTCCTGTACTTTCTGTCCGACGGCGAAGATGACGGTGTCGGCGTCGAGCGTGATTTTGGAATTCCCCTCCATGGCGGCGAGTTCGACGGAGGTGACGTGGTCCTCACCGTTGAGCTGGACGGGTTTGAAGGCGGGAATGACGGGGACGCCGAGGTCGACGATGTAATCGAGTTCGCGCTTGGAGGCGGGCATGGTTTCGAGGGTTTCGATGAAGGCGACATAGACGGACTTGGCGCCGCACTGTTTGGCGGTGGAGGCGCAGTCCATGGCGACGTCGCCGCCGCCGATGATGACGACGCGTCCGAGGTCCTCGATTTTACCGCCCGCGATGCGCGCGCGTTTGAGGAAGGCCAGGGCGGTTTCAACGCCCTTGAGGTCGGTGCCCTTGAGGTTGGGGATCATCTTGGATGCGGAGAGCCCCACGCCGACGTAGACGGCGTCGTATTGCGCGACGAGTTTGTCGAGTTCGTTTTTGTCGATGCGTCTGCTGAGTTCAAACTTGACGCCGAGGGACTCGACGGCCTTGATGTCCTGATCGATGATTTCGTCGGAGAGTCGCGACGGGGTGATGCCGTAGCGGAGCATGCCGCCGGCCTTTTCGTTTTCGTCATAGACGGTGACGCTGACGCCGAGTTTTGCGAGTTCGGCCGCCACGGCAAGTCCGGAGGGACCCGCGCCGATGCAGGCGACCTTTTTGCCGCAACTCGGGGCGGCCTCGAGGATTTTGAGGCCAAGGAGACGTTCCTGTTCCATGGCAAACGCCTGGAGTTTCCCGATCTGGATGGGCTTGTCGATGCCGCAACGCGAACAGGCTTTTTCGCAGAGTCTTTCTTGCGGACAAATCTCGGCACAGGACGCCCCAAGGATGTTGTTGTGGCGAATGGTTTTGCACGCTCCCGTGAAGTTTCGGAATCGGATGGACCGGATAAACCGTCCGGGGTCGGTGCCGGCCGGGCAGTCGTGCGAGCACGGCGCGTCTTCGCAAAGCAGACACCGCGAAGCCTCTTCCATCACAAGGCGAACGTTCAACCCTTTCTCAGCCGGTTCTCCATAGGGGAGCTGTCGTACTTTTGTCATGATCCTTCTCCTAAATCACGTCGTTAAAACGAAAAATCGCCACACGAATGTGACGAAAACGGAGGCTTTGTATATCAATTCAAGATCGGATTTAAAGCAAAATCGGGCGTCCACGGGCATGTTTTATGGTGCTTACACAGGCATACATGTAAGCGCTTTGCGGGCAATCCTCATGCGCCCAGTTCTTTGTATATGACGATTCACTTCGTTAAATGATATTAAAAATAGACATTTTTACACATATAAAAGCAATCTTGAAGTCCGATTTTTAAATATCATCTAATTTATATCTATTAAATGTTTTTTTGGATTATATATATCACGCCCCCTCGGTCTGTGCGATAAAAGTCAGCGTAAGCCGGGGGATGTATGGAGATTGGATATTTTTTCCGGGCGTGGGCGTCCTATCGGCTGGTGGCCGATACGTCCGCCCGCCGCGTCTATCGCGCGGCGTATTGAGGGCGAACGCCCGAGATAGCCGCGCGGGCGTTGCGTATGGAGGCGTTACGCCGACATAGCGACGCCACCGCCAAACGCCCTCAATGCTTTGCGCGATACGCCGCGGCATGCCTTTTAGAGCGGCACGCGAGTTCTATTCGGCGAACGGTATCGATTTGAGGGCCGAGATGCAGTCGTTGCAGGAGGGATAACGGTCTTCGGGATTTTTTTCCATCATGCGGAGGATGATTTCCTCGAGCTGCGGATTGACCTGTTCATTGAAGGATCGGAGTGGGGGAGGGGGTTCGTGGACGTGCTTGTAGGGCAGGTCTCCCTTGACGAACGGCAGGACGCCGGTGGCGCATTCGTAGAGGGTGACGCCGAGGGAATAGATGTCGGAGCGGCAGTCGATGGTGGTGCCCAGGACCTGTTCCGGGCTCATGTAGTATGGGGTTCCGATGGCCTGTGTAGAATTTTTGTCTTCGGCGGTGACGACCTTGGCGAGTCCCATGTCGAGGATTTTGAGGGTTTTGTCTTTTTTGGCGAGCATCATGTTGGAGGATTTGACATCCCTGTGAATGATGCCGTTGTCGTGGGCGTACTGGAGTCCACGGCAGGCATGGATGGCGATCTGGACGAGGAACTTGGTGGGGAAGGCGCCGGTCTGGGTGACGAGCTGCTTGAGATTCTTTCCCTCGACGTATTCCATGGCGAGGTAGATGGTGCCGTCGTTGAGGGATCCGATGTCGTAGATGGTGACGATATTGATGTGCTGGAGCGCGGCGGAAGCGCGCGCCTCGCGCATGAAGTACTCGAGGGCGACCTCGTTATCCTTGAGTTTGCTGGAGAGCACCTTCAGGGCGACGGTGCGCATGAGGATGGTGTCGGTGGCCTTGTAGATGATGCCCATACCACCGTGGGCGACTTCCTCGACGATGGCGTAGCGGTCGTTTCCGATGGTGGGCATTTCGTGGTTGCCGACCATGATGGTTGAGATGTGGGTACGACTTGAAGCCCTTGGGGTGTCCATTCTCATGATGCCCCGGGATGGGGAAAGTCGGGATTTCCCCGTTCCGCCGGGAGAGAGGATGTATTCGTCCTGTGCCCGGCCGGTGTTCTGTCTGTCGGTGGCGAGCTGAATGCGTTCGGAGACGGTTTTGATGATGTCGCCGATGTCGTGGAAGGCGGTGTCTATGGCGTAAATTTTCTGATAATTTTTGAGGGCGTTTTCAAGGTCTCCGATGGCTTCGTAACAATATCCGGCCTTGTATGCGACCCGGCATATCCGGTCGTTCGGCATGGAAGTCCAGAAGAGGGACTCGTAACATAGGACGGCATCGGCGTAATTTTTCAGTTTGCAGTAGATGTCGCCCTGCAATTCGAGGGCGAAGGAATAGTTGGAATCGTCCGGATTGATATGTTTAAGCGTGGCGAGAGCATCGTCGTACTTTTTGAGGGCGATGAATTTCTGGCCGAGCTTGAAGTACATCTGGAAGTGTCTGAGGGTATCGATTTCCCGGCTGTCGTCGTGGAGTTCCTGTGTCATGAGGAGTGCGCGCGACAAATCGCCGGCGAGTCGGTATGCGTCGTAAGCCTCCTCGAAACGGTTCAAGCGCTCGTAGCAGTATCCGGCCTGTTTGAATTTTTCGGCGGCGTAGAGTTCGGCGGCGACGGATTCCAGAGCCTGGGCTTTTTCGAGGACGTTGAGACCGCGCTCGACGGTATCCGTCGACTCGAGCAGCGTTTTTGCGGCATAGACGGCCATGGTTCTGCTGACGGTGACGGCGGAGATGTCCCCGTTGACGAGGGCGAGTTCCTTCTCGAAGGCGTGAATCTGGGTGTCGAGCTGTTTCTGGGTGTTACCGGCTTTCTGGTAACACATGACGGCGTTCATGAACTGGTCAATTTTTATGTAGAGGACGGCGGCCTCTTCAAACATTTTGAGCTGAACGTATAGTTTTGCGGCTCGCTCGAACTGCTGCAATCTTGTGAAGAGCCTTGCTGCGGCCTCCAAATCGCCTTTGAGTACGAGGATTTCTGCGAGCTTGAGGTCATTGCCGCTCATTTTGGCGAGGTTTTCGGCCTCGTCAAATTGCCTGGCCTGGATGGCGATATCCATGGCGATGGTGTTTTCCCCGATCTGCAGGCAATACTCAATGGCGTCATTTGTGAATCCGGCCCCGACGAGGATGGCGGCGGCCTGAGTGACGTTATTTCGGGTAATGGCGTTATCCCACCGAATCTGATCTGTCCTGGAAAGTTTTTGCCTGACTAAATCGATGTTCATGACGTTCAGAGAAATGAATACCCTCAAGGAGGCACACAGTGCCTGTCTTTGCAATGGAATGAGTTGGCGATCCTAGCGGGCTTTGAACGTATTGTCAAAGAGTCATTGAAGAAAACCTTAATCAGGCATTGGATTTCTCGAACCAAACACAGGAAAAAGACAGGCAGAACGAGAGAAAAAAGAAAAGTTTGGAGAGCGTCCGTAAGCCGGGTTTTGTCGCGGCGTATTGCGCCGGTGTGGTCATTCATCTAGGACGACGGTTGCCCGCCGCCTCAAGCGATCATACCCAAAGGGATTCGGGCGAGGAGCCCCGGCCGCGTAAAGCAGCACCTTTTGTTCGATCTTGCTCTGGATGGGGTTTACCATGCGGGGTCTGTCACCATTCCCCCGGTGGGCTCTTACCCCACCGTTTCACCCTTACCCCGAACCGAGGTTCCGGGCGGTTTGTTTTCTGTGGCACTTTCCCTGGGGTCACCCCCGGTCGTCGTTAACGATCATCCTTCCTCTGAGAGCCCGGACTTTCCTCCCCATGGCCGATTCCAGCCATGCGGCGACCACATGTCCGCCTCCAAACGGCGGACCTTTTACCGCATTGTTTCTGGAATGCAAGCGCCATTTGCGGCGTTTGACCTCCGGTTTGAGAACGCCTGCGTGCGACATGGGGTTTCCGGATAAAATCGGATAAATCGACGCTTGAGGGAGAATGGGTTTGTGTGTAGTGTGCGCGGTCCCGGCGCGGTAAAAAACAGGGGTTTGCGCCGTCATGGAGGAAACATTGAACATCGCATTAAAGGTACTGGTTGCGTCATCGATCGTGGGCGCAGTGCTGTCCGGGTGTGCCACCGATCTCGTGGGGGACTCGGCAGACCTGACGTCCATGGAATATCCCACGGGCATGGCCATTCATCCCAACGGCCGTTACGCCTATATCGTGGGTTCCAATTTCGATCTCGATTACCGCGCGACGGACGGCGGCGTGCTTTATGTCGTCGATCTCCAGTCCGGTGTCATCATGCCCAGTTCCAAGCGCATGGGGAGTTTTGGCACCAACGTCGTGCTCTCCACCGACGGTCGCCACGGCTTTACCGTGACGCGCGACGACGACGCCCTTGTCTGGTTTGAAATTTCCGAGGACGGAAGCACGATCTCCTGCCCCAACGAAAAGGCGGATTCCGAAAGCCTTCTCAAATGCCGGGTCTTTCTCGACGACGATCCTTCCCACATCGCGCTCACCCACAGCTACCGCGATGTGACGCAATACGATGCCTCAGGCCAGGCGACCACTCGCCGTGTCGAGTTCGATCTCCTCACGATTTCACAGCTTCGCAACGCCCGCGTCACGATGATGACCGTTCAGTACGGCGAGGACGGCGACCTCGACTTCAGCCATGCCTCCGCCGCGCTCGTGTACAGCGCCAGCGAATCGCTGTGGCTTTCGGGCGAGAAATTCATCGTGACAGGACGCGCGGCGACCAACCTCCTCGTCGTCACCCCCGCCATCAATACCGACGGCCACATCGAAGGCATTTATGCCAGCCAGGCCGTCACCGTCCCCTCCGGATTCAACGTCTATCAGGGACGCGGCATGGCCACCGATCCCTCTCGACAAAATCTCTTTCTCCTCAACCAGTACCCCAAGTCGCTTCTCAAATTCGACATCAGCGGACTCGACGAGCAAAGCGCGGCCACCGATCGCGCGGCCCTCACCGACATGCTCATGCTCCCTTCCGATATGACACGCCTGGTATGGGTCGGCGATATCGACACCGGAATGCTCTACATCACATGCGTCGCCGATGACGCGATCTATATCGTCGATCCCCGCCGCATGGAGATTGCCGAAAAACTCACCGTGGGCGACGGCCCTTACGACATGGTGCTGTACGGCAATACCCTCCACGTCGTGCATTTTATCGCGACGGATATCTGGCAGTTCGATATCTCCACCCCATCGTCCCCCAAACTCAAGTCGAAACTCCTATTTAAAGGTAGCTCCAATCCATGATCTCGCGCAAATCCGTATTGATTTCTACCGTGGCCGGTATCGTTCTCGGTCTGTCTGGCTGCAGCGATGACAATACGTCGACGCTGGCGGCCTTCAGCATGCCCGGTGATATGCACGTCGTCGCACACTGCATGATCGACGACCATTTTGTGGTCATGGATGACGCCGGATGCACGGCCGCCGGCGGAACGATGGTGCGCAATCTGTACGTCGCCAACATGGGCTCTGCCTCCCTGTCCTTCATCCCTTTTTACCCAAAAGGCGCCGAGTTTGAGGTCGTCGATATCACGACGTCAGTCCCGGGCGTCACATCCATTCCCACCGGGGAACGCCCCCACTCCATCGCAGGCGACGCCCTCGGGGCGTTTGTCGTCCTCGTCAGTGCCGTCGGAAACGACATTTCCATCGTGTCGACCAACGACAACCGTGAAATTGCATGGCAAAAGCTCGACAAAAAGCCCCGAAAAATTCTCTTTCATGCCTCCGATGACGCCTTTTACGTTTTCTTTTCAGACGGCTCCGTGCGCCGTCTCGTCCTGACCTTCGATTGCGGCACCGAACAGGGCATTCTGCCCGCCAGCTGCTCCCTCGACAAAGACAAGATCACCATCACCTGGACGGAAACCACCACGCTTGACGGCACGGTCTCCGACGTCATCGACGATCCCGTCCTCAACCGGGCATTCGTCTCGTACAGCGACCGCCGGTACATTTCGATCCTGGCCTACGACGACACCCAAGGCTCCTGCGCCAACGGCTCCACATCCTACCCGTGCGAAGTCCGGCGCATGGGGGCCGGATTCGGTTGCGCCGACGGGCTCGACAACGACGGAGACGGGCTCATCGACGCTCAGGATCCCAAGTGCTTCTATCCATGGAGCATTGAAAGCCCGCAAAGTACCGAAGACGACATTCAGGTCGGATGGTTTGGAATCGGCGAGTGTGGCGACGGCATCGACAACGACGGAGACGGGCTCATCGACGCCCTCGATCCCGGTTGCGTCTCATCCAACGATGCCTCCGAGGCCGAAGGATTCCAGCCCATGACGCCCGGCACCTGTGCCGACGGCATCGACAACAACGGAGATGGCGACGCCGATCGCGACGACATGCACTGCCGGTGGCCCTCCGACGACGAATCCGACGACACCGACGCCATCACCTCAGGACTCTGTCGCGACGGGCTCGACAACGACGGAGACGGGCTCATCGATACCGACGATTCAGCCTGCTATGGCAAAAACGGATACAGCGAGTCCGATCTGGCTTCCCATGGAAGAGGCGCCCTGGGCATCGATCCTCGCGGGCGTTGGCTCTACGTCCTCGATCCCGTCGACTCCCAGCTCATCGTCATCGATCTCAGCACCGAAAAAACGCTCGACCGATCCGGCTGGTACCCAAGACACCGCCTCGTCGGCATCCCCGTCTCGCGTCTGGCTCTGGCCGTCGCCGGCGACATCCGGCAGGACGACATCTACCAAAAGAACGATCATATCGTCTCCTCCGAACGGGCCGTCGTCTTTGTCACCTCCACAAGCGGTTCGGTCTCCGAATACCTCATCCACCAAAAACTTACCCACACGCTCAACAACGTCGTTCAAAATTCCGTCGAGGAACTCGCCCTTCGCGCCACCGATACCGACGACGACGCCTCATACGTCGGTATCGTGCGTTGCATGGGAAGAATTTGCACCGACTCAGACCTTCCCCAAATCAGACTGCGCCGCCGTCCCGCCATCTCATTCTTCGCCCAACCCGGCATCCTGAGCGACACCGACCCCGCCACGGGCAAACGCCATTCGGTCGTCTACGACTCCATCATCGCCTCCGAAACCTGGCGCATCACCTACGAAGGAACCCTCGAACACGAAGAGCGCTCCGACGGCTACTTCGACAAACACGGCGTCTTCCACGCCACCATGGACATGTGCCTCCTCGGAGCGCGACCAGGCGACCGCCTCGTCCTGCGTTCCTCACGCGGCCTGCGCGATCTCCCGCAATGCGCCCCCTTCCGAAACACCGCGCTCGAATGGACCGTCACCGGCGTCGGCCCACACTCCGTCCACGTCGCCCCCACGGGAAACGACACCGACGCCCCGATTCCACCCTCCGACGAATGCTTCACCCCAGGCCTGGACTACGAGCTGCGCGCCAGTCAGCAGTGGATCGTCACGAGCAAAAGCACATACGTCAACCGACGCATCACCGCCGGGGACACGTGCATCGACGATTTCCGCCACCCATACGGCCAGACGCGTTTTACCTTTGACGCCCCAGGCAATGCCGACACCGACGTCCAGACGGCCTTCTTCGGCATCAAAATGCCCCCCAACGCGGCAACCCTCAAAACCCGGGACATGGCCTTTGAATTTACCACGCGCACTGGCAACAACCCGCTCACCCTCGGCGTCGCCGCCGCCCCCACCGCCATTCGACGCTTCATCACCCCAACCTCCCATTTCATGCTCATTTCCGAAGCCAGCGCCAACGCCGTCATCGTCTATGACGTCGACGATGAATCGATCGACGACACCCTCTGATGCGTCATGCTCCAGTGCCCCATCTCCGATAACGACATCCTCTGCCCCGCTTTTGGACACTTCTTCCCCCATGCCGATCCCTCGCGGGGCTTCCTAGGACACCTCCTCCGCCTCGGCCTCTCCATCCCCCTTTCCATCCCATTTCACCGCCCCTTCACCCTCGCCCTCACCGCGCCCGCCCGAGTCCAGGTCGGCGATGTCCTGGCCTCGTTTTCCGAACTCCAATACGTGCCCGCCGACACCCCAGACCACTGCATTCCCATTTGCGCCCCGGCCGACGGCTTCTTCTCTTGCTGTGACACCTCCGGCACCCCTTACTGTGCCCCCGGTGACCCCATGCCGCCCGGTTGCCGCATCGCCACCCTCGAATTCATGAAAATACAGCTCGCCGTCGTCTACGAAGGCCCGCAAACCGCCTCATTCGTCCGCTACCTCATCTCCACTCCGGGCGCCGTGCGAAAAGGTACCCCCGTCGCGGAATACCGGCTGCTCTGATTAAAAAATTCCAAAAATCGCAAAAATATATGGCTTTTTTCTCTGGTGGGGGAAGCCTCCCCCTGAGCGGCTATGTGCTCAGGCCTCCGGCCTTGCGCGCATACGCCGCTACCCCCTCCATATACCCACACACCTGCCCTCTTTCGCTTGCGCTCAATACGTTCAGTTCCACGCTCTCATCTCCCAAAGCGTCCACTTCTACATCGAAATAAAGCTATACTTTTTGTCCTGCATTCCATCTATAAACTACAAATCCGAATCATATACAAACAACATCCGACGTCCTTTTAAACACAAATTCATCGCCATGATAACGCCGTTTTCAAACGCAAAACACAATATTAGATAAATACAAAAAAAAAGTTATTCACAAATCCAAATATCAAAAAAAAATCCGAACAATATCAATCGCTTCGGCTCAAAACAACACCTCCCCATACAACGCCAAAAAAAATGAGAAACAGCGCTCCACACAGAATCCAAATTGGACTTTAAAACCTCAAAAGACTATAATCCATGAATGTGAACTGTCGATGACAACGTCTTTTCATCCTCATTCACAACCTCATTTTTCCATCGCCCTCCACGGGCTTTTACTTAAGGTAATCCATGAAAAAATCGCTTTCTGTTCTCGTCGCCACTGCCCTCGCGGGCATGACAATGTCCGCATGCGCCATCGGCGAACTCAAACCCGAACCCATCTCCCTCGCCAAAGCCGATTCCTCGCACTTCACCATCGACAACTCCGCCATCGCCGATTCCGGCTCCATCTGCGGCGAAAAATACAAAGCCTTCCAGAATACCCTCCGAAACGGTTTCAATGTCGCCGCCAATATCGGCGAAAACTCCTCCGTCGTCGCCGCGGATCGCGTCGAATCCAAACTCACCCTCAAGTCCATCGATATGAACTGCATCGGAACCGACAAGCTCGACGGCTACATCATTAACGCAAAAGTCGCCTACGCCTGGACCCTCGACAAAGGCCCCGAAACCACCTGGAACGCCGAAGTCATCGGTGCCGGAAGTTCCGCCGAAAAAGCCCTCGGGAACCTCGTCACCGACATCTACAATGTCGCCTTCAGCACCTATCTCACAAACCACAGCAAATAATGATTTGCCATCTGTCATAAAAAAAGCCCGGTCTCACGACCGGGCTTTTTTATGACGCCCATCATGTCCATCTAAACGCCGCCCCCACAGCGACGCCCCCCCCCTCAGCGAAAGCCCCTCTTTCTTTGCAGAATCATGGGCTTTTGGCGATATATTGATATAAATTATTTCAACGTCGGGTCTAGGACACGTCCAAAAAACAACGGAGACAGCGTCTCGGATTCATAAACCACAAAGAAAAACGGACGATTGAGGACAAATGGCACCGGTTCCTCTGGCGAGGCACCCTCATCCATGACGGCGGCGGTGGCGGCAGCCGCTTCCACCCCGGTCTCGTCAAGTCCAAAATACGTCTTGTGAAAGACCTCCGACAAAACGAGACCATTGGACTCGACAATCATTCCCGAAAAATCCGCCTCCGACGAAAATGCCTGAGACATACCGAGCGCTTTGAGCATGTCGCGCATCACAAGGGACGTTTCAAACTCGAGACTCGGAACCCTAAAGTCAAGGATTTCTGAGGGCATCACATGCGTGACGACATCAAACACCACATCGCCCGT
Organism: uncultured Myxococcales bacterium; assembly: GCA_945875805.1. Classification (GTDB taxonomy): domain Bacteria; phylum Myxococcota_A; class Bradymonadia; order UBA4248; family UBA4248; genus UBA4248. Next base: position 29,629 of record CAMCLY010000005.1, read on the forward strand.
GAGACCGCTCTCCACCGCTTCAAACTGACCGGCATCGGGAAGGACAAACAACACGTTAAAATCATGCGATCTCAACGGCACACTGACAGCCCTGAACTTTTCCCCCTTGTACTGCGGGAACGGCGCCTGAGTGCCGACATACTCGACCTTTTTGCGCTCCCCGTCGCCAAGCGTAAACGGCATGACAGACGCAAATCGCTCAAAATGATCGTTCCATGCAGCCTTAAAATAGATAGCATTCGTCAGCACGAGTTCCGTCGAAACCGTGACTGCCCCTTGCGGAATGAGTTCCGGAATGCGTCCCGCCGTGACCTCGCTCACCTGCCTGTTGATATAAAGTCGAGCCTCCTCTGGCCGGCCAAAATCCATCGTCCGAATCCCCGCACCGTAGTTCCGGGCGAGGATGTCGAGCCAGGCCGGATTCCATGTGTGGCGATTTGAACCGTACACGGCGTTGGCATTGCGCACGATCGTCGCATCATACTCAAGCGTCCCGTCTTCCCATTTTTGCGGTTCGAGGTTCCTGGCCGTCAAAACGGCATCGATCTTATTGAGCGCCGCATGCGAGGAGTCTCCAAAATGCAACGCCGAAGCCATTTCCGAAGCCGTCCTGCCATTCGCCCCTGCCCACACCATGGCAAGCGCGGACTGAAGGCTCAGAGCCGACACCATGGCGTTTTTGCCGCCAATCTGTTCGGCTCCATGGCGCAACACGTCCAGGGCCAGATCGTACTGACCGATCACCACGGCATCGAGATCCTGCCGTGAAATCTCCGATGTCTCGCGCGCAAGTTCCGAACGGACCTCCTTCATCCCCGCCGACGCGTTCTCGCCGCCGTCATCACATCCCGCGCCCGCGACCAGAAACGCCGCCATCTTGCAGAAAATTCCAAACGACCCTCGACCCATTTTCAAAAAACCCTCCATGCAAGTTGTCTTTTGTACCGCCGGTGCGATGCAAAATGCTGTGCCCCGGGGAGGGGGAAGCCTCCCCCTGAGCGGCTATGTGCTCAGGCCTCCGGCCTTGCGCGCATACGCCGCTACCCCCTCCGCCCTTCACGCCAGGGCCAGCGCCGGGGGCAATGACGGACGCTGGATGTAGCGAGTTTTTGATAAGAATCAATACCATCCAAAAAAAACATCCAAAAAACATCCAAAAAAGAAACAGAACTCTACCGTAAATAAACGACTCATCTGGTGCTTTTACTGAATTTGCAATCATATTTTTTAACCTGGTGTTGCAGCTAAGTTATCTGTGAAATGACATTTCATACATTGACTTTTTGAATATTATATATAGACACAGATTTATCCGCTTTGTGCGTATTTTATGACAACATATCCAAATATCATTTGGGTTTTTACCGAAACCATACCCCCATGAATTGTTCCGGGATTTATATAACGCTTGCACACCATCGGTAAAATCCCCTAAAAGGCGCGGCGTATGGCGAATTATCGCCATAGCCGCGCGGCGTTCGCCGTATCGCCCGAAGGGCGAAAGGCGGCGCCCCAAAGACCCCAAACCGATGAGGAAGGAGCCTATGTCGTTAAAAAAATCGATACTCATTTTCGTGGTGCTGAGCCTGACGGGATGCGCCGGTCAGGTGGCCGACGTGCAGAACCCGACGTCTTCGCCATCCCAGGAGGTGTCCATGGAGTCTGATATGAATGCTGGACTTGATGCATCAAATCCGTTTTCTAAACCGAGTGCGCTGCCCTATGGGGCGCCAGAATATGACAAGATCAAAACCGAACATTTCCGTCCGGCTCTTGAGGCGGGCATCGCCCAGCATTTGAGCGAGATTGAGGCGATTGCAAATCAGAGCGAGGCACCAACTTTTGACAATACTATTGTGGCTTTAGAACGCACAGGCGATCTCATTGCACGCGCCCTGCCCGTGTTTGACAATCTTTCCAATGCTTATACAAGCGACGAGATTCAGGCGATCGAAACGGAGCTTTCGCCCAAATTTGCGGCCTACAGTGACGCCATTTATCTCAACGAAAAACTCTACGGGCGCATTGCCGCTTTGTACAATCGCCGCGACACACTCGGTCTTGACGCGGAATCATTGCGGCTTCTCGAGATCATCCATCGCGACTTTGTGCGCGCCGGGGCCAGACTCAATCCCGAACAGAAAGCCGAAATTCAGGCGATCAACAGCGAACTTTCCGGGCTTGAAACAAAGATCAGTCAAAACATTCTCAGTGAAATGAAGAGTTCGGCCGTCGTCGTGGATTCGCGAGAAGAACTGGCCGGACTGTCGGGGGAGGAAATCGCCGATGCCGCCGCGCTGGCCGAATCCAAAGGTCTCAACGGCAAATACATGCTCGGGCTTCAGAACACTTCGATTCAGCCGGTTCTGTCCAAACTTTCCAATCGGGAATTGCGAAAAAAGATACACGAAGCGTCGATTGTTCGCGGAATGCGCGGCAACGAGGCCGACAACAGGTCGAACATTGCACGCGTTCTACAATTGAAGGCACGCAAGGCTGAAATCCTGGGATATGATTCTCCGGCGGCCTATCAGCTCGAAGTCCAGATGGCGAAAAACGTCGATGCGGTCAACGCCATGCTCTCCTCGATGGTTCCGGCGGCTCGCGAAAGCCTCGCGCGCGAGGCCGCACAATTGCAGGAAATGATCGATGCCGAAGGCGGCGGCTTCACCCTGGAAGCCTACGACTGGATGTATTATGCCGAAAAATTGCGCAAATCAAAATATCAGTTCGATGAGGCCGAAATCAAACCCTATTTTGAACTCAATAATGTCATTACAAAAGGCGTGTTCTATGCCGCCGAAAAATTGTATGGACTCAAATTTGTAGAACGTCACGACTTCCCAGTATATGATCCCGACGTCCGCGTGTGGGAAGTGTTCAACGAGGACGGAACGGCAGTGGGGTTGTTTTATGGCGACTACTATGCCCGCGAAAACAAACGCGGCGGCGCGTGGATGAGCGAGTATGTCAATCAGTCGCACCTTAAAAACACAAAACCCGTGATTTTAAATCAAATTAATATATCCAAACCGGGAAGCGGTCCAACCCTGCTCACCCTCGACGAGGTGACGACGCTGTTCCATGAATTCGGCCATGCCCTGCACGGATTGCTCTCGGACGTCACATACCCCGAGTTTTCGGGAACCAACGTGGCCCGGGATTTTGTAGAATTTCCCTCGCAGTTTAATGAAGTATGGGCACTGTGGCCCGAAGTCCTCGACAATTATGCCGTGCACTATGAAAGCGGAGAAAAAATTCCCGCCGAACTCGTAGAAAAAATCCGTGCGGCTGGCAAATTCAACCAGGGCTACATGACGGTGGAATACCTTGGCGCCGCCATGCTCGATCAGGCATGGTTCCAATATAACGCCCAAACCCTCCCGGAAATCACTCCGGACAATTTTGAATCCCTCGAAAAATCAAACCTCGCACGCGTCAATCTCGACATCCCGACCACCCCGCCGCGCTACCGCACCGCATACTTCAATCATCTTTTCGCCAGTCATTACGACGCCATGTATTACTCATACATCTGGTCCGAAGTCCTCGATGCGGACGCCGAACACTGGTTCAAAGAACACGGCCTGACCCGTGAAAATGGACAGCATCTCAGGGACTCCGTGCTCTCTCGTGGCAACACCGCCGATTCGATGACGCTCTACCGCAATTTCACGGGCGGAGAGCCCTCCAGCGAATATCTGCTGATCCGACGCGGACTGAAATGACCGCCATTCCGCCCGGTGCCATGCATCATGACGTATGACCCATAAAAGATGACTGTCCATGAGGCATTTGTCGTTTTCTGAGACACGTCATGATGCGCCCATCCCCGAGGGGGTAGCGGCGTATGCGCGCAAGGCCGGAGGCCTGAGCACATAGCCGCTCAGGGGGAGACTTCCCCCTCCCGGACACAAGACCTCAGGTCCGCCTCAACCTGTCATAGACCTCTGCAGGCACCAAGGCCCGGACTGCATCCCAGTCGTTTTGTGCCATGCATCGCCTGACTTCCGTACTCGAGATTCCAGGCAGGGACACCAAAGGGATTGTGCCCGCCTCATCACAGCCCATGCGCGGAAACACCAGGAACGAAGCCATCGACACGATCTCTTCGTAAGCCCGCCATTTGGGCAGATCCGGCAAAATATCCGCCCCCACGGCGATCCACAGTCGGCGTCGCGGATCACGGCGATGAAGCTCGCGCACGATATCGACCGTGTAACTCGTCGAGTCGTGGAGATCGCGTTCCAGCGTCGAAATCGTGACGCGTGGCCAGCGTTCAAACAGCGCACGCAACATCTCACACCGCACCTCATAGTCCATGAGCGATTTGTCGAACGCATGTTTGTAGGTGGGAAGAATCCACACCTCGGCCCTTGGAAAATAGGCTCTCATGGCCGACACCATGAGATAATGCGCCAGATGCGGGGGATTGAACGATCCTCCATAGAGAATCAGGCTTTCGTCGCGATTGACGTCCTCAAACGCAGGGATGTTCATCATAAGGCATGGGGTGAAAAAATGTCGAAGGAGACGCATACAGCCATCTGGCATGGCAGGGGCTTTATGGCCGCAAAAAAGCCCGGACGGGCCGGGCTTTTGAGGAACGCTGGAGGTTATGCGCGTTGGGCGGCGATGGCACGGAGCACGCTTTCGGGGGTGGCGGGCCAGTGAATGACGGGATCGCGACCGGGATCGTCTCCCGTGGCCACGATGGCATGTTCCAGGGCCTGGACCAGAGCAACCGCGAGCACAAACGGAGGCTCGCCGATGGCCTTTGAACCGTGCACGGCCTCGGCCGTGGCGTTGGGCAGCAGACTGATACGGAAATGCTCGGGATCCGGTATCGTCCCGATGGTGGGGATTTTGTAGGTGGCGGGGGAATGGGTTTTGAGGGAACCATCCGCGCCCCAGACGAGTTCCTCGCACGACAGCCAGCCGAACCCCTGGGCAAACGCGCCCTCGATTTGTCCGCGATCGATGCTCGGGACGATGGCATCCCCGACATCATGAACAGCCTCGACGTCGCACAGGCGGTATTCGCCGGTCAGGGTGGAAAGCTCGATTTCGAGGACACAGACCCCATAGGAATAGTAAGCAAACGGAACCCCGCGTCCTTTTTCGGCATCGTATCCGATTCCCGGGGTGGCATAATACCCGGCGGCAGAAAGCTGCACGCGATCCTGGTATGCCCATCCGATGACCTGTTTCATGGGGATCGGATCATGTCCGGGCAAATGGCAGAGGTCGTTGGCAAAGACGATATTCTTTACCGCGTCTTCGTCGAGACCGACATGTCTGGCCACGACGCGCCGCAGGCGTGCGGTGATTTGCTCGCACGCGTTGTGCACGGCGGCACCGTTGAGGTCGGTACCGCTTGAGGCAGCCGTGGCCGACGCGTTGGGCACCTTGTCGGTACGGGTGTCCATCAGACGGACGCGTTCTGGACGAATCCCGAGGTCATGGGCGGCGATGGCGATCATCTTGGTGTGAAGTCCCTGCCCCATTTCGGCGCCGCCATGGTTGATTGCCACCGAACCGTCGGTATAGACGAGCACAAGCGCACCCGCCTGATTGAGCATGGTGTTGGTGAACGAAATGCCGAATTTGACGGGCATGAACCCGATGCCGCGCTTGACGAATCGATGGGTCTGGTTGAACGCGTCGATTTCCCTTTTACGCTCGGCATAACGGGCGGTCTTGAGGATGCCGTCCGTCATGCGAGGAATGCGGAAATCCTTGAGTTCTGCGCCGTACTGCATGATGTTTCGCGGAGCGTCGCCGTAGTAATTGAGCCGACGGATATCGACGGGATCGATGCCGAGGTGACGGGCAGCGCGGTTGAGCACGGTCTCGGTGACGATAAATCCCTGAGGCCCGCCGAAGCCGCGGTACGCCGTGTTGGAGGGCAGATTCGTGCGGGCGAGCCGTCCGTCGAATTTCAGCGCGGGAATATAATAACAGCCGTCGAGGTGGAAAAGACAGCGGTCCAGGATGCACAGCGAGAGGTCGAGTGCCCAGCCGCAGTTGGCGTAAGTCTCGACGTCGAGCGCCAGAATGTGCCCGTCATTTTTGAAGGCCGCGCGATATTTGGAGTAGAAGGGGTGACGCTTGCCGGTATAGGCCATATCTTCGTCGCGGTTGAGCCAGACGCGGCACGGGCGCCCGGTACACCATGTCCCCAGTGCCGCGAGGCATCCGTACTGCGCCCCCTGGGTTTCCTTGCCCCCGAAACCGCCGCCCATGCGAGGCATGATGACGACGACGTGGCTTTCGGGGATACCGAGAAGTTCGGCGGCCTTGGCCTGAACCTCCCGCGGATTCTGACTCGACGCATAAATCAGAATATCCCCATCCTCGTTGAGCTGGGCCTGGGCACACTGGGTTTCGAGGTACCAGTGCTCCTGACCCGGGGATTCGACCTCCCCTTCGAGGGTAAAATCGGCCTCGGCAAACGCCGCATCGAGATCCCCACGGGCGATGATGTGATGGTCTTTAAAAAAGCTCTGTTTGGCAATGGCATCGCGGATATCGAGGATGGCATCGAGAGGATCGATCTCAAGCACGACGCGTTTGGCGCCCGCCATGCACGCCTCATACGACTCACCCAGCACCAGGGCCACCGCCTGTCCTATGCAATGGACCTCACTCGACGCCAGCACCTCCTCGTCATGCGATCCGGCGGCCGACACGTCGTTCACGCCGGGAATGTTCTTGGCCGTCAGCACGGCCACGACGCCTTCGACCTTCAACGCTTCCGACACATCGAGACGCGTAATCCGGCCGTGCGCCACAGGCGATGCGATGATGTGCGAGACGAGACACCCTTTGGGCAGCTCCATGTCATTGACAAATTTCGCGCGTCCCGTGACATGCTTCCAGGCGCTTTCATGAACGGCATTTTCGTGTAACGGGCTGATGTAGTTGGGATCTTTCATCGTTTATATCTCCAGTTGAAGCGTGGAAGCAGGGCGATAGAGGCGTTTGGGCTGACGATCTTCGAGCGTTTCGACATAAAACCCGCGCAGAAGGTTGGCGGCCACTTCTCCGCGGTACCACGCACTGGCTCTGAAATCGCTGATGGGATGAAAGTCCTCGCCGATCTGACGGGCCGCCTCGTCGACGTTCTCCTCGTTCCAGACCTTGCCGAGAATGAACGCCTCGGTGCGGCGCGCCCGCGCGCCGGGCACGGCGGCCATGCCGCCATAGGCAAACCGCGCACACGTCACCACATCGCGCTCGTCCGTTTCGACATAAAATGTGCACGAACAACTGCTGATGTCGAGTTCCTGACGCTTGGAAATTTTGTACGACGCACACCGCGCCATGGGGTCGAGTTTGGGCAGTTCAAACCCCACAAGAAGTTCATCGGGTTCCATCGACGTCTTGCGATACCCGAGAATGAAATCCTCAAACGCCAGCTTGCGAATCCCACGCGGGGACTGCAGACAAAGACGCGAATCCGTGGCAGCCAAGACCGGCGCAATATCCCCGACAGGCGAACCGCCGCACACCGAACCCGCCATGCACGCAATCTGCTTGATTTGATGTGCCGAGAAAAAGCGCAAAATCCGCCCCAGCGGCTTGAACCGATCCTGACAGAACATCTCGACATCCCCAAGACGCGCCGTCGCACCGATGACGAGTTTGTCCGATTCCTCGCGCATCTGACGCAGTTCGCGAATGTTGCACAAAAACAGAAACTCATGCGCCCGCGCACCCACTTTGTTGAGGATGACACCGACATCCGTCCCGCCAGACACCACCTGGGCATCCACATGGGAGGCACGAAAATCAAGCGCCTCCTCCAGAGTGTTCGGCACATAGCAACGAAAATCTTCATACCGGTAATCGAGCGTCTCCACCCCTTCGGCCGGCTCGTACAATTTGTCGACAAACCGATCCTTGCCCTGCCCCGCCACCTCGCGGACGCACTCCATGATCGGACGATACCCCGTGCAACGACAGAGATTCCCTGCCATCTGCTCCACAAACTGCCAGGGCTCCTTCATGTCGTGACGATACGCCGCCTCAAACAGACTCATCGACACGCCAGGCGTGCAATACCCGCACTGCGACGCATAATGCGACAAAATCGATTCCTGAACGAGATGACGTTCGTTCCCCTGCGAAATGCCCTCTATCGTATAAATGCGCTTCCCATGAAGCATCGGCAAATACACAAGACACGAGTTCACCGCGCGATACCTGGGACTCCCGCCCGAGTCGTCGCGAAAAATGACCGTACACGCCCCACAGTCCCCTTCGTTACACCCTTCCTTCGTCCCCGTCAGATGAAGCTCGTCTCGAAGATAGTGCAACAGCGACATCGTCGGCGGAAGACCTTCTATCTCATACCGCCTGTCGTTTATCATGCATCGGATTCGGTTCATTTCCCCTCTCTCTTCTTAATCTGGTGCGCATCCATAAAAATCGTCCGTCGCCTTCCGGACACCATTCACAGACACGCCTCGCCTCGGTTCAGAGCGACGGATCTGCCGCCCCCCAATTCAGACCCGCAAAACTATAACGATTCCGCCGTTCTGAAAATTTAAATTTCACCCGTCCCCCACGCTTTCGCAGGAAATGCAACACCGTTGCACAGACTCCGGATGTGCGTAAATGAAGGTAGAACGCCTACATCTCAAAAACCCGCTTCGCTTTTCCACCTCCCCCTCTCGCCACCCGAAAAATAAATTCAAAAATACATCTACCCCCCTGCACTATATACAACTTCTTTCTTGCGTTTCATGCCTTTTCGGCGTAAAAGCCGATTCCGTTAGATTGTAAGTCTGTCTCCCACCTTGGAAGACTAAAACCTCCACCCAACTCAGTCGTCAAGACCGCCCTGCCAAATCACACGCCCATGAAAGGAAAACCCATGAATCAGCTCGACAAGAATATCCTCGAAACCCTTCAGCGACAGGCTGATATTTCCAATAAGGAACTCGCCGCCCAAAACGGACTCGCCGAAAGCTCCATGCTCAATCGTGTCAAAAATCTCAAAGAAAAGGGCATCATCAAGTCCTATCGCGCCGTCATCGACCCCAAGGCCATCGGATATTCCGTTCAGGCACTCATCATGCTCAACCTCAGCCAGCACCAGATCCAGTCCATCGCCTCCTTCGAGGAACGCCTTCTCCAGCTCCCCGAGGTCAAGGTCGGCTACCACATCACCGGACGTTACGACTATGCCATCCACGTCGTCCTGCGCGACATCGATCACCTGGCCAACCTCATCAAGGACACCATCTCCAAACTCCCCGGCCTGGAACGCCAGGAAACCTTCCTCATCTTCTCCGCCATCAAAGAGGATGCCGGGTATTCGCTCGACTACGCCATCTAATCCGCACCGTGGTGCAGACTCCCGGGGCGGGGCTATTGCATACGCCCCGCGCGCCGCGCTATTGCCCAAAGGCAATACGCGCGGCCTTTTTTTCTTCCGTCCCAACACGCCTTTTTTGCCCGCATACGCATGAAACCGGACGGACACACGGGCATCGACATCTGACGCGCACAAACCGCGGCGAGCTTTCACGCCGGTTCGTGCCTCATCCGGGCCCGGCCGGGGCCCTCATCAGGAAAACCATGACTTCATCCCTTTCCCCGTCGACGCTGGAACCCCTCCTCGCCCTCGCCCGACAGGCCGCCTCGCTTGCAGCTCAAAATCTCGCCGCGCGTTGGGACGAACCCCGCGACATCCACATCAAATCCGACGAATCCCTCGTCACGCTAATCGACTCCCCATACGTAAAACTCCTCTTCGATTTCTTTGCCACCCATACCCCGGATTACGGATTTCTCGGCGAGGAAGGCGGCATTCACGAGGCCCAAAAAAACGACCAGCCGTACTGGTATGTCGATCCCGTCGACGGGACGTCCAATATGGCCCACGGATTTCCGTGGTCATGCATCTCCATCGGGCTCGTCGTCGAAGGCCAACCCGTCGTGGGCGTCGTCAACAATCCCATCCAGAATCACGAATTTTACGGAGCCCAGGGTTTGGGGGCATGGCTCAACGGGCGCCGGCTGCACGTGTCCCGGAACGCCGATTTTGCGCGCGCGCTTCTGGCGACGGGCTTCCCCGTCGGCCCCCACGCCGACCGTTTTCCAAACCTCGACAATTTCGGACGCGTCTCGCGCGCGGTCCACTCCGTGCGTCGCCCGGGCTCGGCCGCCCTGGACCTCTGCTGCGTGGCCGCGGGATGGTTTGACGGATTCTGGGAAATCAACCTCAAGCCCTGGGACACGGCCGCCGGCGTCATCCTCGTCCGCGAAGCGGGGGGCACCGTCACGGGATTTGAAGGCGACGCCTACGATCCCCATGTGCCCTACATCATCGCGACCAACGCACAGTTCCACGCGCCGCTGCAGGCCCTGCTGCTCAAACGCGGCTGACCGTGCGGCGCCGCGACAGCGCCGGCGGCGTATCCGCGCGCGGATAGCCGACGGCCAAAGGGCGTATCCGCCCACGGCGGATAGCCCTGCACGCCCGGGCGTGTCCGGCCCAGCAGGACGGACAGCCCGGCCCACGGCAGGAAGCCCGCACCACAAAAATTCGCACACTTTGGCCTTCCCGACGCAGGCTTTTGTGCTACAAGGCGCCGCCCATTTTGCGGGATATCTGAACGCATCCCGCCCAAAGGAGTCCTAACGTGAAAAGCGATACCCTGAGAGAAGAATTTTTATCCTATTTCCAAAACCTCAACCACGAAGTCGTCGCAAGCTCGCCTGTCATCCCCCGAAACGACCCCACCCTGCTCTTTGCCAATGCCGGCATGAATCAGTTCAAGGAAGTCTTTCTGGGCAACGAGATCCGCAGCTACAAACGCGCCACGAGCGTCCAGAAATGCATCCGCGCGGGCGGAAAACACAACGATTTGGACGAGGTCGGAAAGGACGGACGGCACCTCACCTTCTTTGAAATGCTCGGAAACTGGAGCTTCGGCGATTACGGCAAGCCCGAAGCCATCCGCTGGGCATGGGAGTTCATGACGCAGGTGCTGCACCTCGACCCGGCCCACCTGTACGTGAGCATTTATAAGGACGACGACGAGGCGTTTGACGTCTGGCATCACGACATCGGCCTGGCGCCCGAACGCATCGCCCGATTTGGCGACATCACGCGCGGGGACGAGGAGAACTTCTGGAGCATGGGGCCGGTCGGCGCCTGCGGCCCGTGCACCGAAATCTACATCGATTTGCGCCCCGACGAAGAGATGAAATGGGGCCTGGGATTCCCAGAAGACCGGTACCTCGAACTCTGGAACGTCGTGTTCATGCAGTTTGAACGCGCCGAGGACGGCTCGCTGACGCGTCTGCCCATGTGCAGCGTCGACACGGGCATGGGCATGGAGCGCATTCTGAGCATTCTCCAGCACGTCGACTCCGTCTACGAAACCGATTTGTTCACCAAGATCCTCGAAAAAATTTCCGCCCTCCTCGGACGCAACGAGTCCCAGCACGAGATCCTCGCCTCCCCGGACTGCACGGCCTACCGCGTCATCGCCGACCACGTGCGCACGCTGACCTTTGCCGTCAGCGAGGGACAGCCGTTCTCCAACGACGGAAGGGGATACGTGCTGAGACGGATTTTGCGGCGCGCGGTGCGTTTCGGACGCATGCTCGGGTTCCACGAACCGTTTTTGTGCAAGGTGTCGCAGGCCGTCGTCGATACGTTCTCAAAGGCATACCCCGAAATCGGACTCGTCGCCAAACAGACCCAGGAAGTCATCCGGCTCGAAGAAGAACGCTTCTTTGCAACGATTGACCGCGGCATCGCGCGGTTTGAAGACGTCGCCGCCCGCGCCAAAAATGGCGTCATCGACGGCCGCGAATCGTTTGTGCTCTATGACACATACGGATTCCCGCTCGATTTGACGCAAATCATGGCCGAGGAACGCGGCCTGACGGTCGACGTGGCCGCCTTTGACGCCGCCCTGGCCGAACAGCGCCAGCGTTCAAGCGAAAAGGCCAAGTTCTACACGAACATCCAGGAACCCTGGACCATCCTGCGCGAGGGCGTCAGCGGCGCATTTTCCGGCTACACCCAGTCCCGCGGCGAGTCCGGCGTGCTTCGCTACCGACAGAGCGGGGACATCTGCGAGATCATCCTCGAAACGACGCCGTTTTATGCCGAAGGCGGCGGCGAGGTCGGCGACCACGGCACGCTGAAATCGACGGCGTGCGATCTGGTCTTCGACGTCATCGACACCATCCGCGGCGAAGGCGGCATCGTCCACGTCTGCCAGGTGCGCGAGGGGTTTGTGACCCGCGAGGCCATGTCGGGAAAATTTGAGGCCGCCGTCGATCCTGAGTTTCGCGCCGCTGTCTCGGCCAATCACACATGCACCCACCTGCTCCAGGCCGCCCTGCGCGGCATCGTGAGCAAGGAGATTTACCAGGCCGGATCGCTCGTCCGCCCCGACCGCCTGCGCTTCGACTTCACCTTCCCACGCGCCCTCACCCCACAGGAACTCGGCCAGATAGAACAGCGCGTCAACGCCGTCATCGCGCGCGGACTCGAAGTACACAAGCACGCCGACGTCCCCATCGAGGCCGCCAAGGCCATGGGCGCCATGGCCATTTTTGGCGAAAAATACGGTGCCCGCGTCCGCGTGATCGAAGTTTCCGAAGGCGAAAGCACCGAACTTTGCGGCGGCATCCACGTCGACAACACCCGGGACATCCAGCTCTTCCGCATCGTGTCCGAATCGGCCATCTCCGCTGGAGTCCGCCGCATCGAATGCGTGACGCGCGCCACCGCGATGGAGCTGTACCGCTCTGAACGTCAGATCGTCGCCGACCTCGCCCGCGACCTCCACTGCGACGCAGGCGCCATCCTCTCACGCGTCGAAAAACTCCACGACACCGTCGCACGCCTCGAAAAGGAGGTCGAGGCCGCCCGCGTCCGCCTAGCCCAGGCCGAAATCGCCGGCATCCTGGCCACGCGCCGCGTCACGCCCTCCGGCCTCTCGGTCTACGCCGCCCGTATCGATGTGCGCGAGCGCAAGGACCTCCTCACCTACGGCGATCTGTTGCGCGACCGCATGGAATCCGGCGCCGCCATGCTCGGCGCCGTCGTCGACGGCAAGCCCGCCCTCCTGTGCGTCGTCTCACAGGACGCCGTAAAACGCGGCCTCCATGCCGGAAAAATCGTCGGCCTCTGTGCCGAAGTCATCGGCGGAAAGGGCGGTGGACGCCCCAATTCCGCCCAGGCAGGCGGCACCTCCCTCGAACACCTCGACGAAGCCATCGTCAAAATTTACGACTGCGTCCAGGATTAAAACATGTCCCAGTACTCCGAAGAAATTCAGAAACGGCGCACATTTGCAATCATCTCGCATCCGGACGCCGGCAAAACAACCCTCACCGAAAAGCTCCTCCTCTACGGAGGGGCCGTCCACACCGCCGGATCCGTCAAGGCCCGAAAAAGTGCCCGACATGCCACCAGCGACTGGATGTCCATGGAGCAGGAACGCGGCATCTCCATCTCGACCTCCGTCATGCACTTCGTCTGGGCCGGATGCGAGATGAACCTCCTCGACACCCCGGGACACAACGATTTCAGCGAGGACACCTACCGCACCCTTGCCGCCGCCGATTCCGCCATCATGCTCCTCGACGCCGTCAAGGGCGTCGAGCCACAGACGATAAAACTCTTCCAGGTCTGCCGCATGCGCGGCATCCCCATCGTCACATTCATCAACAAAATGGACCGTGAGGGACGCGACCCCCTCGAACTCCTTTCCGAAATCGAAGAAGTCCTCGGCATCCCCACCTCCCCCGCCACCTGGCCAGTCGGACAGGGCAAAAACTTCGTCGGCGTCTATGACCGATGGCACAAGCGCCTCATGAAGTTTGAACGCGCCGACGGCGGATCCAACCGCGTCCCCGTCATCGACGGCGACCTCGACGATCCAACCCTCAAAAATGAAATCGGCGCGCGCGCCTACGAAGACCTCCGCGACGCCCTCGAACTCCTCGACGGCGCTGGTGCCCCTTTCGACCGCGAGGCATTCCTCGCCGGAAAACTCAGCCCCGTCTTCTTCGGAAGCGCACTCACCAACTTCGGCGTCGAACCCTTCCTCGACGCATTCATCCACCTCGCCCCCGCCCCCCGAAACCGCATCACGGCCGACGGCGACACTGTCACCCCGGATTCCGACGATTTCTCAGGGTTCGTCTTCAAAATCCAGGCAAACATGGACCCGAGACACCGCGACCGCATCGCCTTCTTCAGACTCTGCTCCGGCCGGTTTGAACGCGGTATGCAGGCCGTCCTCGGCCGCACCGGCGCCAAACTCACCCTCTCCAAATCCCTCATGTTCATGGCCCAGGAACGAAGCAACGTCGAGGAAGCCTACGCCGGCGACATCGTCGGGCTCTGGGACTCCGGACAGCTCCATATCGGCGACACCCTCTTCACAGGAAAACCCGTCGCCTACGAGGGCATCCCAAGATTCAGCCCCGAACACTTCGTCCGCGTCGTCCTCCGCGACCCCCTCAAGCGAAAACAGCTCAAAAAAGGTCTCGACGAACTCTCCGAGGAAGGCGCCGTCCAGGTCTTCTACGATCTCGAACGCATGGAACGCGACCCCATCCTGGGCGCCGTCGGTCGCCTCCAGTTCGACGTCGTCCAAAATCGCCTCGAAACCGAATACAACGTCCGCGTCACCTTCGACAGCCTCCCCTATCAGCACGCCCGGTGGATAGAAGGCGAACTCGACGCCGACGAAATGGCCCGCCGCAGCGGCACCCTTTGCCTCCGCGACATCGAAAATCGACTCATCGTCCTCTTCTCCTCCGAATGGATGATGCGCCGCATCATCGACGACTACAAAGACAAACCGGTCGAATTCATCGCCGCCGTCCAGCCCGGTCGAAAAGCCTAGGTTCCTGTCCGGCCGGGAGCGCTATCGGGCCAAGCCCGATACGCGCCCCTCACGGCGCTATGCCCCGCGGGCATACGCGCCTTTGCGCCCGGCTATGTGCTCGACCGCTTCGCCGTCTGCGCGCATACGCCGGGCGTTGTTTAAGGATTTAGGTATCATGGAGTCACTGTCACCATATTGTCTTAAAATGTGTCATAGTGACGCTTCCCACTTGATGGCAATGTTAGGAAATTGATTATTGATAATGTTAAAAGGCGAATCCTTGAAACGCTCAGCAAAAAGTTTAAAGAGAGGAGTTATGGGACTTGGATGAGGAGATTCGATGACATGAATTTTTGGAGAATTATCATCAAACGATAAATTGTATAATTCATAATTCTTTTCATAGCATTTTTTCCCTTTTTTATAATCTAAGGCATAACAACCTAATGTATTTTTAATGTATTTTGTTTCATTGCTCAACAATTCATTAAACAACTTTATCGCCTCATCGCCCATCAGGATAAATCCAACTTCTCCGTCTCTATTTTTTAAGATTGCATTAATTGTACGTTTTGTAAATTCTTGCCAACCAATAGATTTATGAGAACCAGCTTTCCCACCTTTTACGGTGAGAATTGCATTCAGAAGTAAGACTCCTTGCTTTGACCATCCAGCAAGTTGTCTATTTTCATCCTTAATCTTCAAAACACGAAATATCCATTTGAGAGAATCATTTTTATTACTATTAATTTTCTGTGAAAAACAAAGTCCATCCGCTCTTTCATCAGGATAGGGATCCTGACCCAAAATGACGACTTTTACTTTCTCAAATGGTGTAAGCTTAAATGCTCTGAAGATATCCTTCTGTGCTGGAAAGATTGTTTCTTTATTATATCCCTCCTTCAGTTTCTTAGCCAAATCTTTACCTTTACCAGAATTAAAAAACTCTGAGAGTACATCCCAGCCATTATGTTTTCCATCATCTTCTTCCCAAAATTTATCCGTTTTGAATGGAAACAGAGCCTTGGTGTCGTTGTTACTCATATTATTGTCCTCCTATCCTTCAACAAGTTTTCGATATACCACAACCGTCATGCCGATTTCGGATGATCTAACGTCATTGTCTGACCAGACAATATCTGTTTTTTTATCAAAAGCATTTTCCCAAACTTCCAAAATGCCTTCTATGACCTTGGTTGATCCACACATATGAAAAAATATTCCATGAACAGACATAATATCCTCAATGGGATTATCTTGTATAATTTTTTCTGTGATTTCTGTCGCGGTTTGAACCATCTGCATACGGCTTGCGCAATTGGCCTTGTAGACCAAACCATAATAATCGCGATCCTTCCAAGATCTTATTAAAAAAAACTCCCAAGGTCTTACTAAAATAGGATAAGCCTCGGAAATGCTTAGAAACAGCGCGGAAGCGAGCAAGTCATAAATTGCACTGCACTTGTATTCTAACGACGATTGAAAAATACTATTGGGCATGGCAAGTAGGAGGGTATAGGGGAAGTCTGGATTAAAATTTGCCGGCGGTTCATCCCACACCAATTGAACGAATTTCTGTTCAATAAGCGAGATGGCATTATTCACAGGATGAATGATGATGAACTTTAATGTAAATAATTGTATGAGTTTCTTAATTTCAGCGTTCTCTAAATACTTATCCCATATTTCCTGTTCAAATTCTGCGATGAGCATCCAATGTTCTTTAGAATACAATTTCAAATCGCAATAGGGTAATATTTTCTCGGGATCATCCAATACACAAAACATCCAATGTTCTTTAGCATACAATCCCAAATCATAATCATAAGGTTCAAATTCTTCGTCAAATTCTTCGGAATGATAGTCCGATACACAAGCTGCGTGTTTTATCCCGAGTTTATCCTTATATCTATTGTAAAATTCAGTTCCTAACTTGCCAATACAGAATACTCGCCAGGGTATTTTATACCACGTGTCGTCCATAATATCTCCTTAAATGCATAATGCAGTATTCATCAAACTGGAACCTACAGCAAGGTGAATGAACTACACCACGAATCATGCCTATTCGAATCTATCTACAGGAAATGCCGACAACAGATACCTCTCGATGTCCACTTGTGGCCGATACAAAGTCTCTATATTATCCCCTTTGTCAAAACAAATTCCGAATGCATCTTCTCGCAGATCTGTTCCTCTTAGATAATAGAAATTCATGTCGCTGTCTTTATCAAACAGATCTGCCACCATTTCGCACCCAACTCTGTTAGATAAGGCCTGTATAATTTCTGATCTGTCAGATTCAGATAGTACATAGATATCTGATCCCCAGCCTTCAGGTGTGACGCTGCGTGTTTTACATAATGTATAGGCCTTGATGGCATCAAGCGGCAATTCCGCACTGCGATTAATCAATTCAAGCACAATTGCTTTAATGTGGCTACTCTGATATTTTGCATGGCATTGCTCTAGTTCGGCATCCGTCATAGTAAATTCAGACGTTTCAATCATATATTGGCAATCATCGTCATTCCAGTCAAAACAGTCTTTTTCCCACTCACCCAATCGATTGAATATGGCAGTAGGCAAATTTAATACTCGCTTAGTCAACATAAAAAACTCGCCATGACATTTCCTGACTCGATTTTCATATTCTTTAATCATATTCATACTTTTTTCAGAAATCAGCAACGGCCAGTAAGGACGCCATCGACAATACGCTTTATATGTATAGAACTCATCCTCTTCATCACCTAAAACATCCTCATCTAATTCAAACGATTCTGCATCTGTTGTGTATTCATCAAAAGTAAAGCAATATACTTTGGTGTTGATATTAAAAGCATTTGCAACTTTATGAAATCCATATTCAGAAATCAGCGATTCGATCTTATCAATAAAATCCTTCGATGGCGTCGCTGGCTCACATCCATCATATTCATTCCAGTAATTGTCAACAATGCCATTGATGTCTTTGGCATGTTTTTCCAGTTTATCTTCTAAGTTATGCATAATGCCTCCAATTCTGTAATAGTATGTCTGTCCTCGCGTATGTGCTTACACATAGCGAGGCGGTCTGTCGGCCGTATCGCCGCAGGCGATAGGCCGACACGCGGGGCGTATCTGCGCTAGCCGATAGCCCGCGCACAAAAAAGCCCCTGCTTCTTATACCAGAAACAGGGGCTATTCCTAAAGGCCAAAATTCAGCCAAAGTCCCCTGCCCCAACGGGGAAGGGGATTTAGGGGATGGGGCCTGGGCCTACTTCACCGACTTTCTCGGATTCTGGACCTGGCACTGAGCGGCCTTGATGATCGAACGGTAGACCTTGCCGGGGCTCATGGAGACGCCGGTGAGGCCGATTTCGTGCAGGCGGCCGATGGTGTAGACATCGCCACCGTGTTCGCCACAGATGAAGATTTCGAACTTCGGATCGATGGCGCGGGCGTCTTTGACGAAGGTGCGGACCATCTTCTCGACGGCGGGATGGATGGAGATGAACGGATGACGCTCAAAGAATTCCTTGTCGACGTAGAGCGGCAGGAAGCGGTCGGCGTCGTCGCGGGAAATGGCGAGTGTCGTCTGGGTGAGGTCGTTGGTACCGAAGGAAGCGAAGCCATAGACGGGGTGAACGTCATCGTCATAGCCGACGACTTTGGCGCGCAGGGCGGGAACGATTTCGCTGCCGGAGATGGCGGCTGCCGGGGTTTCGACCATCGTGCCGAGTGCGTAAGGCACTGCGAAGCCCTGTTCTTTCTTAACCTGGGCGGCAACCTTGACGGCGATTTCGAGAATGGCCTTGACTTCGGGGGCGATGATCACGAGCGGGATTTCGATTTCGGGTTTCGGATGTTTGCCTTCCTTAATGAGTTCGGCGGCGGCGTCCAAAACGACCTTGATCTGCATCTCGGGGATCTCGGGGTTGGTGATGGCCATACGGACCG
Organism: uncultured Myxococcales bacterium; assembly: GCA_945875805.1. Taxonomy (GTDB): domain Bacteria; phylum Myxococcota_A; class Bradymonadia; order UBA4248; family UBA4248; genus UBA4248. Next base: position 48,447 of record CAMCLY010000005.1, read on the forward strand.
AGCGGTGGCCGAGCATCGGGTTCTCTTCCTGTTTCAGGCCTCTGTTGTGCGGGAAGAACTCGTGAAGAGGAGCGTCGAGCAGACGGATGGAATACCCCATGTGGATTATGTGGATGTGTTTGTTGTTGCCGTGCTATCTCGCCTGCGGCTCAATACGCACGGCGGTCGGCGCTATCTCGCCATGCTCGATACGCGCCTTTGTGCTCGCCTATCTCGCTACGCTCAATACGGCTCGCGAGATAGAACAGAAACGCTCAGAGACTCTTTATAATCTTGTCTGCTTTTTTGGCTTTCATATAGAGGCTATTAAACTCTTTTGTAACACCGCTGCCAAAATGAATATTATATGGCACGACAAGACCGTCAGAAACAATTGTGTTTTTAAAAGGAATAAGCGTAGCATCCAGATATACTGGCAGTGGAAACATCCAGACCATTTCTTCCCAGCTTGATTTTAAACCTTTTACGAGGTAGACGTTGTCTGTATTTTTTGTATCAATAAAAATAGATCCTTTTTTTAAGTGGCGTTCAAGTATGAACCGACTCGTAATGTGATGTCTCCAGCTATCGATAATATTTCTATGTTCGAGACAGATACCGTCACATTTGTCTAATAAATATGAGCTAATTAAAGAATCTGAATGATTCCACAATTCTTTTACAATCGGCATCAGATCATTTGGATCGTAACATCCTTTTGTCGATATTTTGCCAATGGTTTTGTTAATATCGGACTTTCGATTTACGTAATCCAAAAGTGGTAGCCAAAGTTCATAAAACAAATCACTGTCAGTCTCAGACAGTATTTCGTTATTGATCATTTTTACTCCTTAAGATTTTCTCTATCCCTAGCCATGACACTATTTCTGCATTCTGATTTATCAATGCGACACCAACAGCCGCCCGCGTATGTGCTCGACCGCTGCGCGGTCTGTGCGCATACGCCGGGCAGTTTCTCAATACTCGACACAGAATCACACTGACCATGCTATATCAAATGAGTCAACACCAATCCCATCTTTTGCGCCTGATGTTCATTCATTACCCAGACTTTTGCTCGCCAGATACGCATCAGCTCCTTAGACAGTTTTGTCGTGAATACTGTTCGAATTTCCTCGCAGATAGATTCTGTACCTTCGGGGAAATGAAGCACCAATACGAAATGAATGGATGGTTTGCTCAGTTGATAAAACGCATCAGGCATTTCTGTTTCAGGTACATCATTCACACGAAGATGAACGGAAGAAAGCATGGAGAGCGAGTGTACAAACTTATTTAGAATAATGTTAATATTCTTCTCGACATTCTCTTTACTATCAGGATTGTGCAGATTTGGGAAGCTACTCTTAGCTTCCACAAATATATAATTTCCGTCTTTTACACGAATGAATTCAACCACTTTAAGACCGTCATTACCTTTCTGCAGAGAGGTATAAAGCGCAGACTTTTCGATTCGCCAGGCATCTGCATTGTCAAAACGCATTCCGCTTTCAATGATAGGCTCATACATAACCAAATGCCTTTGCCATCTCGGCGTCATAGAGTTTAACACGTGCACCAGTGAGTGAATTCGGATCGAGTTGCTCGAAACTGGGAGCTGAACTAATCCTAATCATCTGCTGCTCATCACGATACATCGCATGGAACATCAAAGAATCGCCATCCTTGCAATGGAGAGCCATACATCGCGCCAGTGTTTCGTTATGCGTTGCAATAAATATCTGAATCTGATGCCGGGAGAGTTCCATCAATATTTCTGCGAGTTTCGACATCAACATAGGATTTAAACTGTTATCCGGTTCATCCCAAAATAGAACATTTCCACTCTGGATTTGTCCATTCTGAATGAGCTGCCAAAGCAGGCCAAAGCGTTTAAGCCCTGATGCTTCATAGGAAAACGGGATAAGCTGTCCATTCGCCTTTTTCATGTAAAACTGATCGTTCTGATACACGACTTCGCCGCCTGTCACCTGTGCCAGCTTTTTCATCAGGTCGATCATATAAGTCGGAATCTCGCGAATACGCCCCAATTCCGCAGAAGACAGCAAATCGATATACGTTTTGTCGAAAGGAATCGAACGTTTGGTATTCAATGCAAGCAGCCCTTTGGAATGACTCAGAATGTCTTTTTCGGGGATAAAGACTGCACTATGTGTCTCGTCATTATCGGCACCAAGTACATCAAAATAAAGCACAGCCTTGTCATCATCAATGTGTGCCTCACGACAATAATCATAACGCGATCCCTTCGCAAGCTCCCCCCTCATAAGCCAGACATCACTAGTGCTTTCGTCGTCCGCATCGAAGTATTGTCTAAGCGGGAGATGCTCGACTCCATCGTAATTTTTATCTATGAATGGGACAAAAAGCGACATCTGTCCGTGTGCCATTCCATAGACTTCCGTATCAAATGATGTGCGGACCGCATAGATAAGCTTCATCAGAGTAGATTTGCCTGTGCCATTCTCCCCAATGATAACATTGATTCCAGGAACGCAGTTCATCTCGACCCCGTTTTGAAGTGTCAAAAAGTCGTTCACGACGATTCGTCGCAGCACGGTTTCTTTGTAATAGCAGCATGTTGGATGCGTCATTGTTGTTATGCCTATATACACAAGAAGCCCGGAGTGTGGTTACTCCAGGCTATTAGTGAGCACGCCTACAGCGTGTTAAAATAATTCTAATTAGATGGTTTGTCGTGCCATTTATCATACCAATAGTCAAAGCATTCTTTGATTGCATCTTTTATATCTTCTGCATCAAGATCAGAGAGCGATTTGAGTCTAATTGCTGGCTTTTCGAGTTTAGTATTTCCTAAGATGTCCCTTGCAGAAAATAGGTCTTTCATTGATTTACCATGACGATAAAGAGTAATACAGGCATTTCTCATTGTATCATCATTCTGGGCATGTTCTGGATCATCTTGACTTTTCTCAATAATATTACCATATTGCATGAACCAAGGAGTATCATATGTTCCATCATCCTTGTTTGCTCTGTTTCTTTTTAAATCTGTTCCATGAGAATACGCCTGATCTTCTTTTGCAATGACAAACGTAATATATTGCTCATTGTCGACTGCAAATATACTTTCGCAACCACATATATTCTTTACTTTATCAAATACAGCCCTCTCAAGCTGAGTAAAAACTCCTTTTTTAGAATCATTCTTCCATTTTTCTGTTGTATCAGTGCTAGGGACATTCGTTGTCGTGGTGCTAGTTCCATCCATTGTACCAGTTTTTGTTCCATCCGTTGTATCAGTTCCTGTTCCATTCGTCGCACCAGTTCCTGTTCCATTCGTCGCACCAGGGTCTTTGCCTATATCCCGCCTTTCTGATGTTTCCGAGAGACCGTCGTACAATTCTTTATATATATACCACACACGATTATATAGTTCGTCATACCATTTATTAAGCTCATCATCATACTTTTCCTTGGATTTTCCTTGGACTTTCCTTGGTTTGGGAAGATTTATGGATTTACAAATCTTATCAGCCTCATCTCGATTACTTTCCACGTCAGGATCACCTGTTATTATAATATCTTTGTATATTTTTTTGTGTTGCCAAGGTTCGGAATTATAATCCTTAAGAAAACGGTCAGGGGTAACTATATGCGCTTGATTTAGTAATTTCTCGGTTATCAGTTTGCGTAGGGTTAAACCTGCTCGAACATTCTTAATATACTCATCATATTCCTCTGTACAACACTGATTTTCAGCGAATTTGTCAATAACGCATTTTGCGGCCAATTGCACAAATAAGTCAAGTTTCTCGTCATTAGATTTCAAATCATCTAAAGAAAATTTAAAAAGCTCTTCACACTTGCCAAGTGTTTTGTCATTCCCATTTTGTTTTTCACGTTTATACATCCAAAAATACTCACCATTGGATACCATCGAAAGATAGATTGAATCTCTACGTTCTTGGTAATACTCCCGTATTTGTTTGTCAGGGCTTTCATAGTCTGGTCGTGGTCTATGAAGTTTAGTAAGAGCTTTGGCTTCAATAATTAGTCGAGGAGCATGAGTTTGATCATTTTTACAAAAAATTGCGTAATCAATAGATTTATTGTTGTCTTTTCCGAGAGCAATCTTTGCTTCAGCCCAAACATCAAAATGTCCATCTTTATAGTCAGTGTTGTATCCAAGTAAACGCAAAATTGGGAGGATTAGTTGATCTTTAGCAACCTGTTCAATGCTATCGATTTGGAATTCCATGGCCTTACAGATCGGATTGTTATCGACATCCTTTATATAATCTCGACAAGATATGAGTTGATCAATCTTCTCTCTGATTTTTACCTTGACATTGCTAATCTCTCTTGGATCAATTTGAGGAATGGCCATTTTAAATCTCCTTATTGCATGAGTGAGCACCGGACAGTTACAGTTAATGCTTTCACGACATCCCCCCTTACTTACAATAAACAAATCAGCCTTTTACTGCAATGATTTAATGATAAAATCACACAACTCACTACTCATATATTAAACAATCATGCGCATTTGAGGGGCACTGGAATGCGTTGGTGGCGGCTATGAAAGGGACAAACGGAAAAAAATAACGCCTCGCGTATTGGCGCAGCCAATAGCGAGGCGCCAAAGGGTGTATTTGCGGCGTTTACACCGCAAATAGCCCGCCGGCGTCGATCGTATGCGCCAAAGGCGCATAGATCGCGCACCCCAAAAACAAAAAAAATCCCCGCCATTGCTGACGGGGATTAACCTTTTGTACAGACGTTCCATGGAACGTCTCTTAAATTACTTCACCGATTTACGCGGATTCTGGACCTGGCACTGAGCGGCCTTGATGATCGAACGATAGACCTTGCCGGGACTCATGGAGACGCCGGTGAGGCCGATTTCGTGCAGGCGGCCGATTGTGTAGACATCGCCACCGTGCTCGCCGCAGATGAAGATTTCGAACTTCGGATCGATGGCGCGAGCGTCAGCGACGAAGGTGCGGACCATCTTCTCGACTGCCGGGTGGATGGAGATGAACGGATGACGCTCGAAGAATTCCTTGTCGACGTAGAGCGGCAGGAAGCGGTCGGCGTCGTCGCGGGAAA